>CASBPY010000028.1 GCA_949127675.1 Synechococcales cyanobacterium PMM_0072 | reverse complement strand
GTGGGGATGGAAATCGACCAACGAGAGATGTTGAAACAGTTAGTTTCGGTGCAATATAGTCGCAATGATATCGACTTGAAGCGCGGTAGTTTTCGGGTGCGTG
This sequence comes from Synechococcales cyanobacterium PMM_0072, assembly GCA_949127675.1. Classification (GTDB taxonomy): domain Bacteria; phylum Cyanobacteriota; class Cyanobacteriia; order Cyanobacteriales; family Chamaesiphonaceae; genus Chamaesiphon. The sequence continues at coordinate 6,725 of CASBPY010000028.1, read as the reverse complement.
GTGATGTGGTGGAAATTGGCCCCGCTTATGAAGATCGAATCGTGCGGGTAGAATTTTTTGGTGATGAAATTGAAGCGATTCGTTATGTCGATCCGGTAACAGGTGAGATTTTAAATACGGTGGGTAGTTTGAATATCTATCCAGCGCGGCACTTTGTCACGCCGGAAGATACGTTGCAAGATGCCTGTAATGATATTGATGATGAGTTGAAAAAAAGGATTGTCGAATTAGAAACTAATGGTAAATTGATCGAAGCTCAACGAATCGATCAACGCACTCGCTACGATCTAGAAATGCTGCGAGAAGTAGGTTTTTGTAATGGAGTAGAAAATTATTCCCGTCATTTAGCCAGACGAACTGCTGGCGATCCACCAGAATGTTTGATCGATTATTTTGCTGATGATTGGTTGCTGGTAGTCGATGAATCTCATGTTACCGTGCCCCAAATTCGAGGCATGTATAATGGTGACAGATCTCGCAAGCAAGTTCTGATCGATCATGGTTTTCGATTACCCAGTGCCGCTGATAATCGCCCTTTAAAAGCTGATGAATTTTGGGAGAAGGTAAATCAATGTATCTTTGTTTCGGCAACGCCTGGAGCCTGGGAAATAGAGCTATCCGAAGATAGAATCGCTCAACAAATCATCCGTCCAACTGGAGTAATCGACCCCGAAATTTTTGTGCGTCCGACTGAGGGACAGGTAGACGACTTATTAGGTGAAATTCGCGATCGAGTCAAGCGAGAAGAACGAGTTTTGATCACAACCCTGACTAAACGAATGGCGGAAGATCTGACTGAATATTTTCACGAGCGCAGTGTAAGAGTCAAATATCTTCACTCAGAAATTCAATCGATCGAACGAATTGAGATTATTCAAGGGCTGCGAAATGGTGAGTTTGATGTACTAATTGGGGTGAACCTATTGCGAGAAGGTTTAGATTTACCTGAAGTGTCATTAGTCGCGATTCTGGATGCAGATAAAGAAGGCTTCTTGAGATCGACTCGATCGTTAATCCAAACGATGGGCAGAGCAGCGCGACATGTGCGCGGACAAGCAATTTTATATGCAGATAAAATGACTGATAGTATGATTGCGGCGATCGATGAAACTGATCGCCGACGGGGAATTCAATCTGCACATAATAAACTAAATAACATTACACCGCAATCGATCGTCAAAACTGGAAATAACTCGATCCTCCAATTTCTCGATCTTTCTCGCCGAATGAACGCTCAACAATTGGAGACAGTAATCGCCCACGTTGATGAATTATCCCTCGAACAAATCCCCGATGCGATCGTTCAATTGGAAGCAGAAATGAAAATAGCCGCCAAAGAATTGGAATTTGAAAAAGCAGCAACATTACGCGATCGAATTAAACAACTTCGCAGTAAATTAGTTGGTAATTCCTCAGGCAGCAAATAAGACTTCTTAATCCTGTTAAATTGTGGTTAGATCCAATCGAGGATTAAATGATTCAATTTCGCGTAACTTTTCGTAGAGTTCGCGTTCAGCGGGGAGGATATTTTTAGGCACAACTATTTGAATTTCGAGCAATTGATCGCCGCGCCTACCATCTTCAGATGGAAAACCTTTGCCTGCTAACCGCAATTTTTGACCCGAAGTAATACCTTGAGGCAGACTGATTTTAACTAACCCATCGAGAGTTGGCACTTCGATAAATCCACCGAGTACTGCTTCTGCTGGTGTAACGGGTAGTTGACAATAGATATTTACACCTTCGAGTCTAAAAAATTGGTGGGGCGAAACATTGATTTTGAGATACAGATCGCCGCCGCCAATTCCTTGTCCCCGTAAGCGAATTTTTTGACCTGGAATCATACCTGGTGGCATATCTACTTCTAGAGATCGACCATCTTCTTGGATCGTGATCCGTTCTCGTCCACCTAAATAAGCTTTGTCTAGAGGTAAAGTAAGTTCAGCTTCGAGATTTTTGGGGTTTAATCTAGGTTGGGGTTGGGTGAAATTATTGCGCTCTGGTGCTCGCTCGGCACGAGGATTTCGGCGTTCGGTATTGCGGAGATTGCGATCTGCTGAATCTTCAGATCGAGAAGTCCTATCTCTATCTCTATTATTACTTGCTGCTTCTTTTTTGCGTCCTAATAATCGATCTATAAAAGTATTAAAATCATCACCAAATTCTTCTTCATCATTTGATCGATCTCTGGGTTCTCTCGGTTGACTGGGTGGAGCTTTGGTCCGATTTTTGCGCCAAAATCCCGTGAATTTATCATACTGCGATCGCTTAGACCGATCAGATAGTATTTCATAAGCTTCACTAATATCCTTAAACTTATCCTCAGCAGATTTATCACCAGGATTGAGATCTGGATGGTATTGTCTTGCCAATCTCCGAAATGATTGCTTGATTTCATCAGCAGAAGCATCCCGCTTCACACCTAATAGCTCGTAATAATTGGGAATATCTTGCATTGTAGGCTTTGGGCGTTAACGAGGGAATAGGAGATAGAGAATAGGGGCTAGAGAATAGAGTGTTTGATTGAACTAGAAAATAAAATATTTACCCTAAAGCCTAATCCCTATTCCCTAATACCTAATTAATACCACTCATCCTCATCATCCCAATCATCCCGAATCGGCTGGGTGTTGGGATCATTGGGGCGGCGACCAGATGGGTTTTCGGTAGGCTGAGAACGACGAACTTCAGGTTGTGGGGATGGAGGAGATTGATCTGCATAGCGAGATGATCGCTGCTCTGGAGGCATCGAACGGGGGTTGCTAGGACGATTATCTGGGGGCGTTGAGCGATCTGCGGGAGATCTCTGTGGGCGTGAATCTGGATTCCGACGAGGCTGGGTTGGGGTTTCTGGTTGATCCCACTGATCCTGCTCTGGTGCGTCGTCTAGATAGTCACCATTATTTTGGCGGAATCGATCCACAGGGGGGTTATTTGCTGGGGAGCGACGGGGATAATCATCGCGGCGCGGGTTCGGATTGTAGCTGTCATCTTGACGATTGGGGTATCGATCGTCACGAGTATAGCCTTCATTTTGATAATCTGGTGGGCGAGATCGATCGGGATTATTACGCGGATTCGATTCGCCAGAGCCGCTACTACGGGAACGATTTTCATCCCGTCGATCTCTAGGACTGTTTCCATAAGGATCTCTGGGAGAATTATAATCCTGGTTATAGTTTTGAGGTGGCAGTGCGCCACGATCTCTAGGATAATCATTGCCCCGATTATCGTAGTAATAGTCTTGGGGATTACCATAGGGATTGTAGATATCGCGGTTGTTATAATTATCGCGATAATTGTATTCCTCATCGTCACCGATAAAGATGTCTTTGAGCGTACCAAGAATGCCTTTATCTTCTTCTTCGGTGAGGGTTTTGACCTGACGACTAAAATCGTAAAGTGCGTCATCGAGTTCATTCTTGATCTCCTCGATTAGTCGCTCGTCACCATCAGCTAAAGCTTCACGAATTTCACGCACCAATCCTTCGATTTGTTTGCGTTGACCATTGGCAAATTGCATCCCAAATTCGAGGGCAACTTCCCGCAATTGGCGTTCGGCTTGATAAGATAGAGCCTCTGCTCGATTGCGCTTATCGATCTTCTCCCGTTTTTGCTTATCGCTAGCTGCAAATTGAGTTGCTTCTTCGATCATCCGCTGGACTTCCAATTCGCCCAGAGTAGAGGCACCTTGAATTGTTACCGTTTGTTCGCGACCAGTGGTGCGATCCATTGCGGTGACTTGAAGGATGCCATTGGCATCGATATCTAGGGAAACTTGTACTTGGGGAATACCTTTCGGCGCGGGCGGGATTCCGGTTAGTTTAAATCTACCTAATGATTTATTATCATTAGCCATTTCTCGTTCGCCCTGAACGACATGGAGTTCCACCATTGTTTGATTATTTTCAGATGTGGAAAATATATCAGACTTGCGGACTGGAATCGTTGTGTTGCGGGGAATTAGTTTTTTCATCACACCGCCGATGGTTTCTAGTCCGATCGATAGTGGAGTCACATCCAGCAGTAAGATATCCTTAACTTCGCCAGCTAATATTCCCGCTTGAATTGCTGCACCGATAGCTACAACTTCATCAGGATTAACATTTTGATTGGGACGTTTATTGATAAAGCTCCGTACCAATTCCTGCACCGCTGGAATCCTTGTAGAACCGCCAACTAAGACAATTTCATCGATGTCATAAGCTGTCAACTGGGCATCATTCATCGCCCGTTTAATTGGCCCGCGCAGCCGACTAATCAGATCGCCACACAGCTCCTCAAATTGAGCGCGAGTCAATCTAGTTTCAATGTGCTTGGGGCCATCAGCAGTGGCTGTAATGAATGGTAAATTGATATCTGTGACCATTACCCCAGAAAGTTCGATCTTGGCCTTCTCAGCCGCTTCTGTCAGCCGTTGAAGCGATTGACGTTCCTTGCGGAGATCGATATTTTCAGTAGCGAGAAACTTTTCTGCTAGCCAATCGACGATCTTGCGATCGAAATCCATACCGCCCAATTGGATGTCGCCACTGGTAGACTTGACCTGAAATACGCCATCGCCAACTTCCAGCACGGACACATCAAAAGTACCACCACCCAAATCGAAAGCTAAAATTGTCTCACTTTGACGTTTATCCAATCCATACGCCAGTGAAGCCGCTGTTGGCTCATTAATAATTCGCAGGACATCCAGTCCAGCAATCTTACCCGCATTCTTAGTCGCTTGGCGTTGAGCATCGTTGAAATAGGCAGGTACGGTAATTACGGCACCAGTTACGGCTTCACCGAGATATCTACTAGCTTCGTCAGCTAGCTTCTGCATGATCATCGCCGAAATTTCTTCAGGTGCGTATTCCCGATTTTGTTTAGGGCACTTGATCTTGACATTCCCATCTTCATCTTTGCGGATGGTATAGGGTACTTGCTTGGACTGGGGGCTGAGTTCGGCGTATTTGCGCCCCATGAACCGCTTGATCCCATAAAAAGTATTCTGGGGGTTTAACTCAGTTTGTCGCCGCGCCATTTGTCCGACCAAACGTTCCCCATCCTTGCTAAAGCCAACGACAGAGGGAGTGGTACGCATACCTTCGGCATTGGCGATTACTACTGGTTTTCCGCCTTCCATGACAGCTACCACTGAATTGGTGGTACCCAGGTCGATGCCTACTACTTTACCCATCCGTTGCTTTTCCTAGATGACTAATTTGTCACAAATATTGGTTTTATTTTATCGCATCGATCCCCCAATTAGGTGGGGATAGCCCTACTTAGGTGGCTGGAGTTCGACGATGGTATCTTTACAATGAAAGGGGATAGGGAATAGGGGCTAGGGTTTATGTGTCTATTGAGACACTTTTTACTAAAACTTATTCTTTGCTATCCCCTATCCCCTATCCCCTATTCTCTTTCCTTATGAATCTTGAAGAACAAGTAAAAAAACTAATTGATGGCGCGCCAGATCTGGAGAGTCGCAAGAGCGTCAAAGAAATCGCGCCAGTCTTGCAACAGGCTGCTGAAGCTCTACCCCAAACAACCTATTATATCTGCCAAAGTCAGCAGGGCGAATCGGTAATCACCACTCTCCAGCATCATCGTCAACCTGATTTAGAAATCAAAGTTATTTACGCATTTGTTAAACCTGAGGATATCAGTCAATTCGATGGTGGTTCGCTGGTAAATGATTTAGCTGTCGAAGTTCCGGTGATTCAGCTCTTGTTCTATTTACTAGCTTTCCCTGAGATCGATCGAATTGTCTTCCTCAATAACTCTCAAAATCTCGATCTTGGTAAAGAGATCTCGCGTCAGAGCTTGGAAGACTCGATTGAGCAGAGATTGCAGCAACCGCCTAAATCCCAATTACCACCTGATGTTTGCTAAAGTATCCAAATTTATGAATCCACTGATCGATCGAGTTTGTATTTAAGATATAGATTCAATCGGTAAGATTATGCCTGCATTACTCCATGACAAAACAACGCACTAAATCTCTATCAATTCCACCCCAAACAGGATTTGTTAAAATTCTCCACGGGTTAATTATTATCAGTCTATTGATCATGATTGGTAGTGGCTTACAAATTTATAATGCTACTCCAGTCTTTGGTGGCAAAATTGGTTGGACATTTCCGAAGTGGATGACTTTAGGTGATTGGTTAGCTGGCGGTAGAAATTGGCATTTTACAACCATGTGGGTATTTGCATTTACCTTGCTAATTTATGGTATTTACATCTTTCTGACCCAGCGGTGGAAAAGAAAATTTGTTTCTGGACAAGATTTACAAGCCCTAAAAGTCGGCCAAAATCCCAAGCGACGCACTTATGCTTGGCATCGCCTAGTTTATACAGGGATTATCCCCGTTTTGCTACTGGCGATCGGATCTGGATTGGCAATGTATAAACCAGCTCAGTTACATTGGCTATCTGGACTATTTATCAACTGGCAAATCTTACGCACTGTACATTTCATAACAGTACCAATTTCCTTGTTATTTATCCTTGTGCATATCATTATAGGGATTCGAGCTGGGGGAATTCGATTGACTCAATCGATGTTTCGTCCCTAGAGATAAATTAATAATCTTGCCAAATCTGGAGCAGCTACAAAGTAAGGATTCAGGTGCTAGAAGCTATACTCAGAGAGACTTTCATTTCACCAAATTCTTGAAAATGATTTCTCGTTTGCAACAACTGATGCGATCACCTAGTTTGAGGCTCTGTTATTG
>CASBPY010000027.1 GCA_949127675.1 Synechococcales cyanobacterium PMM_0072 | reverse complement strand
GCGAAGGCTTCGACTAGTTGACCGATTTTGGCACCGATGGCGGTGATGCGATCGAGACTGGCGCGGGTGTCATCGACGAGTTTGGTACCGATGATTACTTGTTCTGTACCTGCTTCCATTGCCATGACTACTTCACTGGTTTGCGCCTGAATACTCGCGACGAGGGTTTCGATTTCTCCGCTGGCGGTGGCGGATTGGCGGGCAAGGGAGCGGACTTCTTCCGCAACTACCGCAAAGCCTCGTCCTTCTTCACCCGCCCGTGCTGCTTCAATACTGGCATTGAGGGCGAGCAGGTTGGTTTGGGCGGCGAAGTTGCTAATCAGGTTGACAACTTTGGAGATTTTTTGGGAAGATTCACCCAGTCGTTTGACTTTTTTGGCGGTTTCAGCAACTGTATTCCGAATCGTCAGAATCCCTTCTACCGCTAAGTTCATCGCTGCATCCCCAGCTTGGACAAGTTGGGCTGATTCCATCACGGCTGATTCGGCAATCAGGGCATTATTTACAACCAGATCGATCGATCCAGCCATATCCCGCAAGCGTTCGAGGGCAGAAGCGATATCGTCAGATTGCTGGAGAGCTTCGATCGATAGTTCGGCAACGGAGATCTCGTTGAGATTAGTAGTATTAACTACTTCCTGGGAAACATTTCGGACATTTCCTACCAGTAGCCGCAGGTTTGCGACAGTAGAATTGTATGAGTCAGCGATCGTCCCAATTTCATCATCAGTAACGTGGGCGCGAATCGTCAGATCCCCTTGACTAATCCGATCAACTTGGATCAGCAGTTCCCAAGCATTTTTCTGGAGAGCTTGTCTAGCAGCTTGTTGGCTCTCAGCATATTGGGATTGTTGCAAATTCGCAAGTTCTAGTTGGCGGACTAATTGTGATTGACTGAGGGCACCATTGAGCTGGACAGCTAGTTGCAACATTAAATCGATTTCTGACTGCTGCCACTGTCGCGTGCTGCGACACATGGTGCCACTAAATAATCCAAAGAATTTGTTATTGACAATAATTGGAGTAGTAATAATTGCCTTAATCTTAATTGCTTTTAAGTGTGAAATTAGTGTAGAACTAAACTCTGTTTGTTCGATATCGTCAACCTGAATAAATGAACCCTCGGCATAACCCTTAGCCAAAACTTCAAACATATCCTCAGCAGGAATCACCGAATTCAATACTGAAAATTCATCTGAACTGATCGCTTCGGCAATAATTTTGCCTGCACCTTCGCCATAGTTATCAACTACTAAAATACTTGCTCGATCGAGTCCCAATACCTTGAGCACTTCTGGTAGAGCCAAATTGAGAATCTCAGTTTCATCATCAACTAAACCCCGATCTGGTAGAATCGATTGGCGCAGTTTGAGCGTCATCTCTGAGACCATTTGCGATCGGTTAGCAGTTGCTTCGCGTTCCTCAACCAAGGATGCTTGAGTGAAGGCGATCGCCAGTTGACCGCCTAATTGCTTGAACAAATCAATTTCTGATGGTTGCCAGGTACGGGGATCATCGCATTGATGCCCGATTAACAACCCAAATAACTGATCGTCGATCATAATCGGCACCACCAAATTTGCCCGGACTTGAAGATCTACCATCATCTGAATATGGCAATCAGTCAAACCAGCCTGGTGAATATCAGCAAATGCGGTGAATTTTCCTTGCTCATAGCCAGCATCCTTGATACAGCAATCATCAAGTCGCCGATCGATAATCGATAATTTCCCTTCAGCAACCGATTCGGCTGTGACTCTACCATTAAAATCTCGATCTAGTTCAAACACAATTGCTCGATCAAGATCCAACGCATGACGGACTAGTTCAACTGCGGTAGCTAAAATATCTTTGCGCTTGAGTGATTGGCGCAACTGCATACTAAAATTGGAAATAATCTGCGCTCGACGGGCATCATCTTCCTGTTGGGTAAATAGTTGTGCCTGACTCAGGACTAGTCCAATTTGACTAGCAATTTGGGCGATCGATTCGGTAATTGTGGTAGTCCAAACCCTGGGAGCATGACACATATCCCCAATCATAAATCCAACCTGTTTGGTATCGATGATAATTGGAATTAGAATACTCGCTCGTGCCTGGATCCGCTGCACGATCTCGCGGCCAGACTGACTCAAGCTGGCTAATTCGGTATCTTCCATCGTCAAGATCCGAATTTGCTTGGAGCTAGATTTTTTAACAGTTGAGAATATGGATTGATCGATAATATCACCTAAAATCGATAGATTTCCAGGCGCGAGTGATTCGGCAACGACCGTCATTTTTCCATCATTAGCAGTATCTAAAAAGACTACTCGATCGAGTTCAAAGCCTGTCCGAATACTACTCAATGCAGTGGCGATAATCTGCTCTCGATCAAGTGATTGGCGTAATTTAAGCGTAATCTCCGACAGCAAATTATCATAATAAATCTTGGCGGCGCGGTGTTCGATCGATCGGCTCCGCTCCAATACCAAGCCGATTTTACTGGCAACAGCCGTAAATTTGTCAACGATTGATTGCGGCCACTGGCGATGTTTCGTGCATATATGTCCAATGACTAAACCTAGTAATTGACCTTCTGCGAACATCGGTGCTACCAGTCTCGCCCGAATCTGGAAATTTTCCAGCAGGGTAATATCATCCCCCTTGAGTCCACCCCCATCATCTAGATGATAAATATCTGAAATCTGGTCGGAACTGTGATGATTTTTGCTAATTTCATATTCTAGATACTGGCTCATCGTCACTCCTTCTAAGGGGATACAGCCTGGTTCCAGTGCGACAGCGGCACATTGCCCTCCGCGCAGATCGGTGAAACTCAAGACCACCAATCGATCGAGCTGAAATTCCTGGCGAATACTTTCCACCGCTCGATCGAGTAAATGTGCCAATTCCCCTGGCTCATGCTGTTGCAGGGCTTGGGACAACATATTTGTCCGCTGCAATTCTACCGATTGGAGATTCCAAGTCCCGATCCGCTCAACCGCCAGCCTGATCTGCTGGGCTGTTTGGGTACAAAAAGACATTTCCCAAGATTGCCACTGTCTGACCCGACTACATTGCTGAACTGATATCAATCCTACTAATTCTTTACCTGCCAAAATTGGCACAGAAATTGTCGATTTCGTCTGCATTTGGGCAAACAGATCCCGACGACGGGGGCTAAGTTGCGCCTGTTTTAGATCTGATATTTCTGAGCTTTGTCCTTGCTGATAACGCTCTAATTCAACTGGAGACTCTGCAAAATAGATTTGCCCCACTGGAGTCCCCAGGATCGATTGATAACCCGATCCGACTGTTTCGGCGATGGCAACAGCATTACCATCCAGATTACAGCGATAGATCACCACTCGATCGACTTTGAGGATTTCGGCAATCCCGATCGCCCCCAGATTATATACTTGGAGACTATCTAATGATTCTTGTGATGTCAGGGCGATTTTACCAAACAACTTATTGGCTTGGGCTGCTAATTGCTGCTGTTGGAGCGTCCGATTAAAATTAGCAACTAACTGATTGAAGCTGTCGGAAATCTGCTGAATCTCGGCACTATCACCTGGATCTAATTGCACCGAAAGATCGCCATTAGCTGCTTGAGTGATTCTGGAAGTTACTTGTTTGAGGGAACTAGAGAGTTCTCGCATGATCCATATTGCGACACCAAGATTGACAAAACCCATTGACAACAAAATCACCACATACGTCAACCAGTGTTGATCCGATTGTTGATGGTCGCTCTGTTCCGGTTGATGGGTATGGTGGTAAACTTCCTTGGCCGCGAACAACCCAGTCATGAGCATGGGCAACACAATAAACGGTAGAATCATCGTCAGAATCTTGCGCTGCAATGTTGGCTGCAACTGCTCGCCCACCACTAATGGATCTGATGGCCGCAATTGAGTCAAATTGGGTGTCTCAGCTTCTGCTACCCAAATAAATGAGTCAATCGATGTCGCATCTAGCAGGGGTGTTTTGGTTTCTTCTAGACTAGTCTCAATGATTGCAGCATCACTTACAGCAGGCTCTTGGCGATCGATTGTGTTCATTGGTTTAGGAGGATCGAGGGATGGGGAGATGGGGGATTAGCCTAAAGCCTAAGGCCTAAAGCCTAAGGCCTAAAGCCTAGAAGATAAATTAGACATCAGCATTGAAATTGGCACCAGCGAAAATTGTTTGTCCATCCAATCTGAGGAAATTTTCACCAGTCGCCGATATCCACAAACCATTTGCCCATTTAGAAAATTCTGGATAAATATTAGCTGGAACGGGAGATTGGATCGAATCTAGATCGAACCATTCAATTTCATCAAGTTGATCGACTACTAAACCAATAGTTGTTTGGAGTCGATCTTCAGGCGTAACGCCATTGGCGAGAATAATCGTCGGCTGAAGGCTCCGACTCCTCCCCTCAGTTCGATTGGCTCCGATCAAAGTTGCCAAATTGACAATCCACAGAATTTCACCCCGCCAATTGTAGATACCCATCACAGCAGGTGGTAGATGGGGCATCGGGACAATTCGATCGATCGGAATATTTACCAGCTCGGTGACTAGATCGATCTCCATCAGTGCCATCAGATTGGATTGGATCTGAAACCTCAAAAACTGCTGCTGAGTAGACATGATTACCGCACCAGTTTTTCAAGTACTGATAAGAATTCATTTCGCTCGACTGGTTTTGATAGATAAAAATCCGCTCCCTGTTTCAAGCCCCAAAATCGATCCATGTCGGTGTTCTTGGTCGAACACATTACTACCGGAATCTTTTTGGTATCGGTTTGAGTTTTAATCGTCCGACAAATCTCAAATCCGCTGCGTCCAGGCAAAACGACATCGAGAAACACAATATCTGGCTGATTATTACTCAGATAAGTCAGTGCATCTTCACCACTTTTGGCTGAAATGACTAACCAGCCACTATTTTCTAAGTAACTAGTTAAAATCATTAAGTCTGTTTGGACATCTTCGACGATCAGTGCAGTTGACATGGGGGATAGGGGATATGATTTAGGTTTTAGGGTTTAGGGCTTAGGCTTTAGGTAGGTTATTTGGCGATCGGGATTTTGAGGTATTTTTGGGCAATTTCGAGCACGAATTCGGATTGGACTGGTTTGGTGAGAAAATCCGTAGCACCGACGACTCTGGCGCGGACTCGATCGATTGTGCCGTCATTGCCTGTTAAAATCACGATCGGCGTATCTTTAAAAGTGCTAATTTTTCGCAGCCGACTACAGATTTCATAACCATTGGCATTGGGCATCACTAAATCGAGGAAGATAATCTGGGGCTTTTTGGCGATGACGATCGGAATTGCTTTGAGTGAGTCCATCACACTGATACACTGAAAACCTGCTTGCTGAAAAATTTGCTCCAACCTGTCGCACACAAACGGACTATCATCGATACACACAACTAAGGGTTTAACTACTCCCAGTTTTGCTAGATCGATCGGACTGACAAAATCAGGCACAGTCAATAGTTGCAATGTATGGACCTGAATTTGAGCTAGAAAAGATTGCCCGATCATTACCGGAGATTTACGTGCTTTGGTCGCAATTTCGCGGATAGTTTGTTGACCATTTAATACCTGTTTGAGTGATTCATAGGCAGATAGGGAAACAATCTGTTGAAACTTAGTAACTGACACGATTTCGATCGCCAGATCGGGTGAAATATCGACCAATCCGGCCTGCTGCCATTGCTGTTGCTGTTGGACGGCGATCCCCAATGCTCGATCGATATCAATTAGAGTCAGTTGAGGAGCAAGTTGCTTTTCCTCGATCCGTTCGCAGCTAACTGCTTTAGCACCGACGATATCAAACAACACCTCCACAATCGTAGTTTGAATATGCTTAATCAACCCATCACGGCTGATGCGTCCCTGATGTGCCCAATTAACTAATAGATAATATTCCCAGCAGCTCTCTAGCTCGGCGGTTGTCAATGCCGAAATATCTGTGAGCGCGTCGATCCGAACTTGCAAATCCTTGGCAGCACTTACGTCTACGCCAGCGATTGTCGTATTCCGCACCCAACGGCGAATTGGGTGACTACCCCCAGTTGCATACAAAATGCGACCGAGATAAATGTATAGAGACCACTCTTGTCCCAGTGAACTTTTTAGTAAAATACGTCCACTGAAATGTTGGTGCTTGATCTCACTCAACTGAGTCGCCAGAAGATCGAGTGTTATGTATTCAGCAACCATGTGATTTCTCTCTTGTCAGCAAGTACCATCGGGATTCAGCTTAGACTAATTTTTGGTCGATTCTGTATAGTTATTATTCCCAGCCTTTCGTGGTTTTGCTCACAAGTGGCGGAAATTAGAAAGAGAGGGGATAGAGACATGTGGGAGCATCCTAATCCCTAATCCCTATCCCCTATTCCCTATTCCCTAAATCAGACTTTGTTCATTTTGAGCATTTTAGATCGAGCCAATTTGCTAAAAACTTAACTAATCGTTATTAGATCACACCTGATTCTCTTCCAGAGACGCTACGCGAACGATTAGTGGCGATCTGTGGGTATACTTAAAAATAGCAAGTCATCACTTTTGTCAAATAAATGTTATACTTGTTAATATATTCGAGCCAAAGCAGCAGCTCGACCGCCTGATTGCGTTGTTTCCACCAGGATCGACGCACACCGCTAGATCGCTAACTGTCCCATCCTGGGGCGATTTTACTCACAACCAATAGTAGGAGTGAACTATGTCTAGATCTTTTGACCTATCTCTGGAACAACAATTCAATATCCGATCTTTTGAGCACCAAATAAAAGATATGAGTCACGAGCAAACTCAAGAGTTTCTGGTGAACTTGTATAGACAGATGATGCTTCAAGAAAATAGCTACAAGAACTTGCTCAAACATCAGTGGGGCATGGATACACCCGAACAACAAGCAGCTTAATCAGTCGATCGTTAAATAGCTACAACTAGTAACAACGTCAATTTACTGTCTGACACCAGCGATCTCGTTTTCTGTCTGAACCTATAGCTAAGGTGGAGATTGGGGCGTGAACTGTCAAGACAACAACAACACATACTTTCTTCCCAGTGCCAAGTTAGACATCTAATGTAGAGGTGGATGGTGGCTGGTGAATTGAAGACTGTTTAGTTCGTGGGTAGGAAGAGAGTAGGTACCTGATAGCTGGTGTCACGGCAACTACTAGCGTTACAATGGTCGAGATTGGGGCTGAGTCAAGCCATCGCCAAAGTATCTCAATAGCTATTTTATGTTTGATTGTATTATTGTCGGTGCTGGCCCTGCGGGGGGCAGTGCAGCCTACCATCTAGCCAAACAAGGTAGATCGGTATTGATTTTAGAAAAAGATGCTCTACCTCGATACAAGCCTTGTGGTGGTGGGGTATCTCCATCGATCGCTCAGTGGTTTGATTTTGATTTTAGTCCAGCAATTTCTTGTCGCACAAACACCTTTCGATACACTTGGAATCTCGAAGATCCCGTTGATGTCCAGCTAGAAGATCAAGAGCCAATCTGGATGGTACGGCGAGATATTTTTGACCACTTTATCGTCCAACAAGCTCAAAAACAGGGTGCAGAGCTGCGTGATAATACCGCAGTCACCGGAATAGAATTTAAAGTCGATCACTGGCAAGTCACTACAGCCAATGGCATGGTAGAGGCCAAATATCTCAT
>CASBPY010000026.1 GCA_949127675.1 Synechococcales cyanobacterium PMM_0072 | reverse complement strand
GCTCATAAAACGGCGGGATGGGATTATCTAACTGCCGCGATCGAGGGTAGCAGCTATTTGGAACTACCAACAGTTTTGAAATGGTTTTCCGCAGATATTGGTTATCACAATATCCACCATTTATCTGAGCGAATCCCCAACTATCATCTTGAAGCTTGTTACCGTGTAAATAGCCACTTACTCGTCAAATCTAAAAAGCTGAAAATAGCCGATATGATTGGCTGCTTTAAGTTCATCTTGTGGGACTCTTCATTAGGGACTCTAGTATCTATCGATTCATTTCGCCAGACCAATCAGGTGAAGCCACAGGTGCTTGAATCTATTTAGATAACGCCCATGCTAGAAATCGCTCAGTGTAATAGAGCGCGAGTTGATTGCTCAGCCCTGAAAATACCGCATCAAAGGCATGATCTGCCCACGGAATTTCAATGAACACAGCTTTATTGCCCTGAGATTGAAGTTTCTGGGTCAGATATCGACCATATTTAGCTTGAATAATATGGTCTTTTCCACCATAGATCAGTAGAGATGGTGGTAAGCCAGGTTTGACTGTATTTAGGGGTGAAGCCTGGTAATAAAGTTCGGCAAAATCTGTCGGGGTACCACCTAAGAACTTTCGGAGCGTCGCTCTGGATTCGATCGGATCGGGAGTTGGGACATCATCATAACCAGCGGTAAGATTGACAGGGCCATAGTAATTTACTAAGGCTTTAATCGGAAATAGTGGGTCTTGATATGTGGCTAACATGGCTAATTGGGCACCAGCAGAACGTCCAATCAGGGCAACTCGATCGAGATCGGTTTCATACTCTATTGAATGTTGCTTGATATATGCTAATGCCGATCTCACATCATCAAGTTGAGTCGGAAAATGATAAGCTGGGGCGTGACGATAAGAAATTGCCCAGACCACATAACCTTGGGCGGCAATATAACGATTGAAAGTGTCATCGCTATCTGGGCTACCACGTTGCCATGCACCACCATAAATCGACACAATTGCTGGGTGGATACCAACTTGAGTGGGTCGATAAATATTGAGATAGAGGGATACGCCGTTGGGATTAGCAAAGAGAATGTCTCGATCGATCCTAACTTCGGTGCTAGAAATACCAGTCCAAATGTCTGAAATGATAAGAGGTTTCGATCTCATTCTAGCGGTAAGTGCTGATGGTAGATCGATCGGGTAATTTTTGCCTAAACTAGTGACAATCGATCGTTCTGCTTGTTGTTGTGCTGAAGAAAATTGTAGCAATGGCGAGACACTAAGTACTAATGCCAAACAACTCAAACACAGAGTGAAGATAAGTAATCGAGGTTTGTGAGCCTCTCCGCTCCAGAATGTTAGCAGGGCTAAAAGTAGTGTGAGAGCATTAAAGAAGATTAGTACAGGACTAATTTCTGGTGCGCCAATACTCAGTGGCAGTAATGAGAAAATCGGTGCTGGCAGGACAATCCAAATACTTAGAAATAGCCCCACCAGTAGCATAATTCCAACCAGCCAGATCCCAACTATTGTCATCACTTTTTAGATCGAGGTACTATACTTCAGAATATAGTATAAATGATCGTTTGTTGGACGATAGCGATCAAGCTATCAATGGTAAAATATAGAGTCAGCATTATATTAATGATAGATAATTAGCTGTTTATTGTCGTAAATATAAGAAAAAATTAGATCAACTATTCGATAAAACTCTATGATTCATCTATCTTTTTGAGTGAGTTTAGATTAATCTTGTGTATAGAGCTAACACTAATTTAAATTATTAAATTATAGATATAAGTCTATGAATTCAATAGTCCTACAAACTATATGGTTAATTCCCTGTTATCCCGTGATTGGGGTAATCTTGGCCAGCCCTTGGTCGTTGGGCTGGTCGGGACAACTAGGAACTAGACCAGCCGGTTATATTAACATCCTCATGGCGGGGGTTGCCTTTTTACATGCTCTTTTTGCCCTAATTGGCGGTTGGGATTTACCCACCCAAGAAATTAGCTACGATTGGCTGCACACTAGTACTCTAGATATCAATTTTCCGATCGAGATTTCAGCGATTAGTCTAACTGCGGTAACTGTCGTTACAGCCATAAATCTGATTGCTCAGATTTATGCAGTGGGCTATCTAGAGATGGATTGGGGCTGGGCGAGGTTCTTCTCGCTGATGAATTGTTTCGGTGCAGGGATTTGTGGATTGGTGTTATCCAATTCCCTATTTTTTAGTTACGTTTTTCTAGAATTGCTGACTCTGGCGACTTATTTATTAGTCGGTTTTTGGTATGCTCAACCGCTGGTAATTACTGGTGCGCGGGACGCTTTTTGGACAAAGCGGGTTGGTGATATTATCCTGCTGATGGGGGTACTGGCGATTTATCCAATTAGCGGAACCTGGAATTTTACTGAGTTAGCAACCTGGGCGCAGACAGCTCAAATCGACCCCACAGTAGCGTTGCTATTAGGTTTATCTCTTAGTGCGGGACCACTGGGTAAATGCGCTCAGATTCCGTTCCAGCTCTGGCTGGATGAGGCAATGGAGGCTCCACTGCCCGCGACGGTATTGCGAAATGCGGTGGTTGTTGGAGCGGGGGCGTTTGTATTGATTAAATTAGCACCTGTTGTGTCCCTATCTCCGGTGTTATTAAGTACTTTGACGATTTTGGGCGTAACAACGGCGATTAGTTGTTCGTTAATCTCGATCGCTCAGGTAGATGTTAAGCGGGTACTTTCCTATTCTTTGAGTGCTTCTATCGGCTTAGTTTTTATTGCAGTAGGAACCCAAAATTTAGACTCTGCTCGATTCATTTTATTCAATGAATCCTTTGGGATGGCATTGTTGTATATGTGTATCGGCTCAGTTATTTGGACTAATGTTAGTCAAGATTTAACTCAATTAGGTGGATTATTTTCACGTCGTCCCTTTACCGCATTTTCGTTGTTAGTTGCGATCAGTTCTTTTATTGCACTACCGCCTTCAGGTGGATTTTGGGGATTTATTCAACTAATTGATGGTCTATGGACAGAGCAACCTTGGTTAGTAGGCGTGATTTTAATTGTTAATACTCTGACTGCTTTTAGTTTGACCAGGTTATTTTGTCGGATCTTTTTAGGCAAAGTTCAACCGATGACAGAACGGACAGCCGAACCTTTTTGGTTGATCACGTTACCAGTAGTTACCACCGCTGTTTTTGTCTGCCATTTACCAATTATCCTACAAAATTTAGGGATGATACCAGGTTGGGGACAAGTAAATGGCATGTTTGCTACTTTGTTGATTTGGTCGAGTATTTCTGGTGTTACTACTAGCGGCTTAATTTATGCCGTCAACTCTATTCCAAAGCCGATTAAATTACCAGTGCCAGCCGTCCAGGATTTCTTTGCTAATGATTTGTATGTGCAGCAGTTTTATCAGTTGACAATCGTGTTATTGGTAGCGACCAGTTCGCGGATAATTAATTGGTTCGATCGATATGTTATCGATGGATTTGTGAATTTTGTCGGAATTGGCACGCTATTCAGCGGACAAGCTCTCAAATATAGTACTTCTGGTCAATCTCAACTTTATATTTTGTTAGGATTCTCTGGAATTGTGCTATTCGGTTTATTGCTCGGTTTACTTGTTTAATTTAAGGTTTAAACTATGTTGAGTGCTTTAATTTGGCTACCTGTTGTGGGAGCAATATTAATTGGAATTATACCTGGGTTTAGTCGCACGATCGCTTTGAGCATATCAGGACTAGTATTGACGATATCGATCGCGATCGCCGCTACGTTCAATTATCAAGATACAGGCTTACAATTTGTCGAGAAGTTTACTTGGATTGAACCATTAGGCTTGGATTATCAATTGGGTATTGATGGATTGTCCCTACCCTTAATAATTCTCAATGCACTACTAGTTTTACTAGCAGTAATCGCAACTAATACCGAAGTAATGCGTGAGCGGTTGTTTTATCCACTGATGTTATTAGTCAGTACTGCAATTACGGGTGCATTTCTCGCTCAAAACTTATTATTATTCTTCCTCTTCTACGAATTAGAATTAATTCCGCTCTATCTATTAATCGCGATTTGGGGTGGCGCAAGACGTGGCTATGCAGCCACCAAATTCCTGATTTATCAAGCTATATCTGGGCTGATTTTACTCTCTGGTTTTTTGAGTTGGGCGTGGTTTACCAAAACGGGTAACTTCAATTACGAATCACTCGCAGCCACCCATTTACCTGCCAATCTCCAGCTCTTATTCCTGTGCATTATTCTACTCGGCTTCGGCATTAAAATGCCGTTGGTTCCTTTCCATACCTGGCTACCAGATGCCTATATTGAAGCTTCCACACCCGTCTCAATGCTGCTCGGTGGCATCGTTTCCAAACTAGGTACCTATGGTTTAATCCGATTTGGCTTAGGTTTATTCCCCGATGCGTGGGTAATCGTCGCACCGTGGCTGACAATTATCGCCGTCATTACAGCAGTGTATGGTAGCTTGGTTGCGATCGCTCAAACCGATATCAAGAAAACGATCGCTTATAGTTCTGTTGCCCATCTGAGCTATGTTCTGCTGGCTACCTCAGCGGGAACATCTTTGAGTATTTTAGGTGCGGTTTGTCAAATGGTATCTCACGGCTTAATCCTCGCCTTGTTATTCAATTTGGTAGGCATTATCGAAGCCAAAACAGGTACACGAGAATTGAAACAGCTTCATGGTTTGCTCAATCCCCAGCGCGGTTTACCATTTGTCGGTGCGATGTTGATTTTAGCAACGATGGCAAGTTCGGGCATACCTGGAATGGTGGGTTTTATTGGTGAATTTCTATCCTTCCAAGGTAGCTATAGTACGTTTCCTATCCCCACGCTAATTTGTCTAGGGAGTACGGGGTTAACATCGGTTTATTTCGTGATCATTATCAATCGGGCTTTATTTGGAAAATTGGAAGAAAATCATACTTATTTACCCAAGGTTGCTAGTTATGAACGTGTTCCTGCAATTGTGCTGGCTGCGCTAATTATCTTGCTGGGTACCCAACCAAACATTTTGATTTCGCATACTCAGATTACTACTGATCATATTGTGGCGATGATGCCACATTCTGGGGATAAAATTGCTCGGTTGGGGGATTAGATTCATCATGATGTATTTGAGAAATCCAACATTTAACCAAATCTAACATTTCTAGTGAGGAGGGCGGGTTTGAATTAGACTTCTGGTGCAGTCGAGATCGATCTCATAAACCCGCCCCTACAGATCCATTAATATTACACAAATTTATTTGAAGTCATGACGACAACAACTAGTACAAAACTACCACCATCGACTCATCAATTCGCTGATGTGATCCATCGTCTCGAAGCAGGAGGTGCGATGCTGCCCGATACGCCAGAAAACTTGATGCAGATTATCGGGTTATATAAAGCTTACGCTGTCCCGATGGACTTTTACTGGCGCAACTTGTTGTACATTGCCGAACGAGTTTTCCTGAATCCGCTTCCGGCTTTTAAATACTTTTTGCCCCAATCCTACTTAGACTTACCCAATCACTATGCAGGGGATACCGCAGATTTACGGATTCAGCAAAAAGGTGTAGCCTCCGCCCATCCTGAATTGCTGGAATTTATGGAAAAAGGGCGCAGTGTGAAAATGCCCAAAATCTTGCATCACTTGCTACACGATCGAATTAACATGGAATTTGCTGAAGCTTGTATGCAAGCTATGTACTGGCACCGTGGCATGGGTGGGCAGTTCGATCCTTACTTGGATACTGATGAGTACAAGCATAATGCCGATCGAGCCATCAAAGCCTATTTCAAGGGCAATCCAGTGATGTTGGGTGTGTACAAACTATTCCCCGATATGTTTATCGAGCAGGTGCGGGTGATGTCTTACTATTCCAACTTAGGCTTGTTTTGGGAAGTAATGGCTCCAGTCTTCTTTGAAATGAGTGATTTGTATGATGAAGGCAAAATTGCATCCGTTCCTGATGCGATGAACTTCCTCGTCAACGGGATTTTTGCTATCGCCGGAAGACCAATTTATCACCATGTTTATATTAAGGGAGAAATGTTTGAAATTATCCCCAAATCTGCCGGATTTACCTGGTTATATGAAGCGGCTTTACCTTATGTCGAAGCAGTGTTTTATCGCACGGCTCCATTTCGCGGCACAAAATCATATAATGCTCAAGCGGAGCAGGTACCCGCAGAGCAGCAAGATTTCCATTATGGAATTCTATATGCAGATGTAAATCCAGTTGGCAGTGCTGGTATTCCGCCGACTTTATTAATGGATGATATGTATCATTTCTTGCCCCAATATTTAGTTGATTATTATCAACAACACTGTCGGGGTAAGGATGATATGTTGATTCAATCTGGTGTAAGCTTTCAGCGATCGATGTACTGTGTGACTTCAGCAGTTATTCAAGCTTTACGCACGGCATTATTATATCCCCTCGATGATGAGAACCCCAAACATCTCCAGGCAAATCGTCAATTCTTTGAATCTCAGATCGATAGGTTTAAACGTCCAGAGGCACGATTAAGTGATATTCAGAGCCAAGATTATCGTTAATTAGTTGATAGTTATTGGTGGTAACGGAGCGTTGATAGCAGCAAATTTACTTAAACCCGTCCACCCATCTAGTAAACTATAGATGCTATCTCAATGGAGAAATTTCCAATATGGTGGAATGGATTAATGGTTTAATGAGCGGCTTGGGATATTGGGGCATCGGCTTACTAATGTTTGCCGAAAATCTGTTTCCACCGATTCCTTCTGAGCTGATTATGCCATTAGCGGGATTTACCGTAGCTCAAGGCAAGATGAACTTTGGGCTAGCTGTTTTTGCTGGTACTGTCGGGACAATGGCGGGAACTTATGCTTGGTATTATCTCGGTAAATTAGTTAATTATCAACGATTATCTGGTTGGACAGATCGATATGGTAAATGGATTGGGGTATCGGCAAAGGATATCGATAGGGTTAATAATTGGTTCGATAAACATGGCAAAAATGCGGTCTTTTTTGGTCGGATGGTGCCAGGTATTCGCACCCTGATTTCCCTACCTGCGGGGATGAATAAAATGCCTTTTGTCACTTTTACTATTTACTCATCGATTGGCACCTTAATCTGGACATTGGGCTTAACTGCGGCGGGATTCTTGCTAGGTGAGAACTATGGATCGATCGAGGGATATTTAGCACCCATTTCTAAGCTAGTTATATTTGGTCTAGTTGGTTTATTAGGCTATTGGATCTTCAGGAAAATACGTTCGAGTAAAAAAACATCAGGATAAATAATATGCCAGATATTGTAGATATTGCTGTTGGTAATGGTAACTTCACCACCCTAGTTGCTGCCGTCCAAGCAGCCGGATTAGTAGATGCTCTAAAATCACCTGGGCCATTTACAGTATTCGCGCCAATCGATGCCGCCTTTGCTGCCCTACCTCCAGGTACAGTGCAAACATTAGTCCAAAATCCACCTCAATTAGCCCGCATCCTCAAATTTCATGTGGTGTCTGGGAAGTTTACCCAAGCGGATTTAGCCAAATTAGGCACGGTAGAATCTCTCGAAGGTTCACCAATTCCGATCGATTGTAGTGATGGATTTGAAGTCAAAAATTCGACTGTGATCATACCAGATATTGAAGCTGATAATGGGATTATTCATGTGATCGATCGGGTAATATTAATGGGATAGTAGCTTGTTATTGTTGCGGAGTTTAATTAGAGATAATACAACGTTGGTGTTCTTTTAGTTCGAGGCTATTTCTAGGATAAACGTGATCCGGCGTTGATAATTATCAACTATCAACTATCAATTATCACCTAATTTAAATGCGTCAATCTACTCTTCATCAGCTTAAAGTATTTGAAACTGTCGCGAGACTAACTAGTATTACTCGTGCCGCAGAGGAGTTGTCTTTGACACAACCAACTGTATCAATGCAGATCAAACAACTTACTCAAAATATTGGTGTACCTTTATTTGAGCAAATTGGTAAAAAATTATACTTAACTGCATCAGGACAAGAATTATTTCTGACCTGTCAAGATATATTCGATCGATTATCTCGATTCGAGATGAAAATTGCTGATTTTCAGGGATTGAAGCAAGGGAAACTCAAACTAGCGGCTATTACTACCACAAAGTACTTTATGCCTCGCGCCCTTGCCCCATTTTGTCAATTGTATCCGGGTGTAGATGTTGCTTTAGAAATTACTAATCACGAAGGGGTTTTGGAGCGGCTAAGTAATAATCTTGACGATCTATATATCATCAGTAAAATACCTGAACGCTTAGATGTTGCCTTACATCCATTTCTCGAAAATCCTCTCGTTGTTGTTGCACCTAAAAATCATCCCCTTGTCGGAGAAAAAAATATCCCTATCTCCAAATTACAAGACGAAGCATTTATTATGCGCGAGCGAGGTTCTGGTACTCGCGCGGCGGTAGAACAGTTATTTGCCGAGCATGATGTCTCCGTTAAAGTCCGATTAGAATTGGGTGGAAATGAAGCAATTAAACAAGCAATTGGGGTAGGCTTTGGGATTTCGGTACTATCCCAGCACACGGTTACGGCGGAAGCTGCGATGTCGGGGTTGGTAATTTTGGATGTCCAGCATTTTCCAATCGAGCGTCAGTGGTATATTGTCTATCCAGCCGATAAACAACTTTCGATCGTGGCGAGTACATTCTTTGATTTTCTCCAACAGGAATCCCAAGCAATTGCGGATAAAATGCGCGAGCAAATTAATTAATTCATCACTATTTACCAATAATATATTAATTAATTAATTTTACTATTAGCTAGACGAATGACAAGATAACTAATTGATAGAGAAAAAACAGCAACTGCTAGAGCAATTAAATCGTTACTATCTTTCTTTTCCAAGTCTAAAATAATAATTTTTCTAGATACGGCAATGAGAGAGGTAACTATGACTAGCTCGACTTGGATAACGTGTTTCTTTAAGTAAGCCGTGATATTCTCTAAAATTTCCAGTGCAATTAAAACATTTAGGAATAAACCAAATAACTGAAATAACTCTGTGTTAAAGTTGGCCTTATTGTGCTGATAAAATGTTTCGAGTAATGTTTCCGTCAAAGAATAGCCTAGATGAAAAATGGCGATCAGAGTTACTAAAATCATCCCGATCGAGAGTAGCTTGGAAACCCAGCCTTCGATCAGCTCTAATCCATGTAAAAATTTCTCGTCTTCGGATATCAGAGATTTTAAGATCCTAAAAATTCGCATAATTTATAAGTAGCTTGACGATCGAGTATTGTCGATCGTCAGATATTAATTAACAATTACTCATGATCATGAGCAAACTGATGATACAGGAAAGTGAGCTAGATGTGTTTGGGAGCATCCCACTTTTTATTCTGAGGTTAACCGCCCTCACCCTAAATCCCTCTCCCTGAGGGAGAGGGACTTTCAATCCGGCTCCCTTCTCCCTGAGGGAGAAGGGCTGGGGATGAGGGCTATTTCAAAAAGTGGGATGCTCCCGATGTGTTTGCCTAGATTGATCTTGAGCGGCGAGTAGACTTTTCCTATAACAAGCCCCGATAACGGATAAACAGCAACATTACCGCCCACGAACCCAAGGCAACTTTGATGGCGACGAGTACATTCAGGATCGGGATAAATCCACCACTAACTAATGCACCCAATTCGCCGTGGGGCAATTCTACCCCAGAGAGATTAATCGCCGCGAGGATGATGAAAACTATGGCGGAAATTTTTTCCCAAGTTGCGGCGTGCCAACGCTGGTAAAGTCGATCCATCTCTGCTGTGGAGGAGGTAATTGCGACTAAACCGATCGCGGTACCACCAGCGACACCAGCGGCAAACCCACCACCAGGGCTGAGATGTCCGCGAATTGCCAGTTCGATACTGACTAATGCGGCAATTGTCGCCCCTAGTCTGGCTAGAACGATCGAGGGTGAATCGGTAAATTGATAGACTGTGGTAGCTGGTTGTTCGGTAGAGAGCAAGAATTTGACACCTAAGATGGAGATCGTAAAGACGACGACTTCAAAGATCGTGTCATATAGGCGATTTCTCAAGATAATCCCAGATACTGCATTGGGGATGCCCGTCTCTCGGACGATCGTTTCGACAATTGTTACTTGAGATAAGTCTGGGAGAGCGTTGGAAGTCAGCAGAATTTTGATACCCAAGACGATACCTGCCAGGAGATAAATCCATTTCATGGCTGTGGCTCCGTGATAGTCAGTGTATTGGCTAATGGGTTGAGGTAGGTTAGGTTGGTGTCTGAGGAAAGTTTTGAATGCATTATGTCATAGAGACTGGGAACTCTTGTGACGATCTCGACTGGTAATGGGGGAGAATCGTCAAGCTGTGCGGGATTTAGGGTGATGGTGGTGTGGATGGTGCGATCGAGCAATGCTTG
>CASBPY010000025.1 GCA_949127675.1 Synechococcales cyanobacterium PMM_0072 | reverse complement strand
GGGGACTGGTGGACTGGGATCATAAAACTTGCACTCATCAGCCCTAAAGCCTAAAACCTAATCCAATTCTTGATCTTCGCTACCAATTAACAAAATCAAAGTAGCAATACAGGCAAAGAAGGCACCGACAGTGAAGGTAAAGCCGGAGCCGATTGTACTCCAGCACCAACCAGCGATCAGATTGGCAAATAAAAGGGTGATCCCGATCGATAGATTAAATATACTAAATGCGGTACCTTGTCTAGCTGGCTCTACAGCTCGATCGACCATATCAAGTAGCAAACCCTGGATCATCGCTAAATGCAGACCGTACAGGGCAAATAAACACCAGATCTGGACGTTGGTAGTGACGACAGCCAAGCCGAAATAGACGATGACATGGAGTAGGAATCCGAGTAGGAGTAGCCGAACCTTGAGGACTCGATCGACGATCGCACTGATTGGATAGGATACTAAGGCGAAGACTAAATTCATGATGATTAGTCCTACCGGAATCAAGGCTGGTGTGATGCTAATTTCCACCGATCTCATCAACAAGAAGGCATCACTGGAGTTGCCTAGATTGAAGAAGATCGCCACTGTGAGCAGCAGCCAAAATTCCGATCCCAAATAAGGTAAATCTTGCCAATAAATCGGGTTGTATTGTTGGGCGAATGACTCAGATTTCTGGGGGTAGCGATTTTGAGGACTAAAGCCAGTTTTACCTGGAGCATCGTAGAATTCATCACCACCAGCGAGTAGTCCAGTCATTTCGGCTGGCATCATTAGTAACTTCTTCTGCCGTTGCACTGGTTTGACGGCAATCATCAACAATGCTAAACCCATACAGCTCGGAATAACGGCTCCAGAGAAGACGAGCCTGTAGTCGTTCTGGAAAAAAAACAAGATCGCACCAGCAATCACCGAACCAATACAGGCTCCAGCAATCAGCAGCGACTGGCGGAGTCGATAAGCCTCACTCCGCATTTCTGTCGAAGTGATATCTGCCATCAATGCTTTGCGAGGCGCGACACTGATTCCCTGTCCAAATCGATCGCCAAATTGAGCACCGATCACCCATAATGGATCGATCGCAATCGGTAGAATAGATCGCATCAGAGTGGAAAGTCCATAGCCAATCACGGCTAGTCCTTTTTGCATTCCTAAATAATCACTCAATCCGCCGGAGAATACGCGCATAATGGCGATTGTTGCAGCGGCAACACCTTCGATCTCACCAATGGTTAATGCGCCACCTTGGAGCTTTAGTAAAACGAAGATTGGCAAAACCGCACGAATCATCTCCGCGCTGATATCTGTTAGTAGGCTCGCAATACTCAAAATCCACACATGGCGTGGTAGTCGATCGAGTCTCATAGAGGTTGGGAGTTGGGAGTTGGGAGTTGGGGAGGGATGTGTGTGGGGAGAAAAATATAACTAGCAACAGCACCCTACTGCGCTGGCTGAATTTTGCCTTCTTTGACTAATACTTCATAGATCAAAGCTGCGGCATCGGCGCGGGTGGCATTTTGGACTGGCTTGAGTAGATTTGGTGTTTTATCTTTAATAACTAATCCACTCTCTACTGCCGCTGCCATTTTTTTTCGTGCATACTTTGGCATATTATCGGCATCACTAAAGTTTTTTAATGTTGTGTCCGAATTAGTAGGTAAAGGTAGATTCAATCCCTTGGCAAGAGAGATCTGCAATTGATAGCGAGGAATTGCTTGATTGGGCGCGAATTTAGTTGGGGAATAACCTGACATAAAGCCAAGCTGAACCGACTTATCCACAGCTTCTTTACGGGGATAGTTTTTAGGAATATCCTTGAAGCCAATCGTTGGGGCAGTGAGTGGTTTATCTGCAAATGCTCGATCTAGCATTTTGGCATATTCGCCTCTGGTAATCTCTTTAGTTGGATCGAATTTACCCGTCCCAAAATCATCTAAAATACCGCGTTTTCTGAGTTCGGTAATGTATGTTTCACCCCAGAACTGATTCGGAATATCTGTAAACACGGGTGCGGTAGAAATAATCGGTGCCACAGCGACAATTGCGGGGACAACTGGGCTAGGAACTGTTGCTACAGGAGGCGTAGTCGGATCTACCGCTGGTGTTTCTACTGCCGTGACGGGGGGCACCGGACTAGTAATTGGGGGCGTTGTATTGGCATTTCTTCTATCTTGAGTTGCAACACTAGAGATCGTCCGTTGTTCTTGTCCAGCGTCTTCACCAAGTAAACCGATTTTACCAGTGCCTTTATTGCTACTGACACTAGCAGTTTCCCCTTGAAGTAGATCGATCGAGCGGTATTTTTGACCGATGCCCCAAAAAAAGACTGTACCAATCCCCGCGAGAGCAACACCGATCGCAATTAGTTCATCGGCAGTCAAGCGGCGGCGACGATTTGGGTTAGGGTTAGGAGTAGGTGAATTAGTCATATTTTTACCTTAGTACTAAAGTTAATAGGAGTTAATATTTTTAGTCTGATTTTAGCTAGAATTATCGCATTATTTTGCTTAAACTACCAAAAATTAGCAAAACATTGAGCATTTAGTCCTAAGTAGTTGCAAAAGTTATTAATCTACACTGATTGTTTCAGAATTGCTTGAATTTCAGCCTGAATGATTTGCTCAGACTGGTTAGCATCAATTCGCACAATTCGATTGGGATAGGTATTTGCTAGTTCTTGATATCCACGCCTGACTCGTTGATGAAACTCCAACTTTGCCTGTTCCATTCGATCGGGTTTGCCGCGTAATAAGACACGCTGAAGACCGATTTCTACATCTAAATCCAGCCAGATCGTCAGATCGCTGTGCAAGCCGCCTGTAGCTAGCTGGTTCACCCTGTCAATCTCCGATCGATCGAACCCGCGTCCATAGCCCTGATAAGCAACTGTCGAGTCGGTAAATCGATCGCACAAAACTAGATCACCTCGATCGAGATGGGGTCTAATCACTGATTCTACATGTTGAGCGCGATCGGCACCATATAGCAACAATTCTGTCCGATTGCCGATACAGCTATCTAGATCTTCAAGTAATAATTGACGGATTTGTTGTCCCAATTTTGTGCCACCTGGTTCGCGGGTGATTACGACAGTTCGATCATTACACCAGCTCTGGAGCCATACTGCTGTCTGGTGAATCTGGGTGGTTTTGCCAGCACCTTCGACTCCTTCAAATACGATAAACTTACCGCTCATTTCATTGCTAACTGGATGGATCTTTAGTTACAAATAAGTCACGTAATCTGGTAGGATGTCAAGATAAATTGAGATAACTAAACTTTACCCTTTTAACATTACACCCTATGTCCCGCTATGTTTGTCATTTTTTAGTCAATCTCTCGCCCCAGCATGTTCGACTCCCGCTCACAATGTTATTTAAAGCGTGCGGGATGGACACGATGTACGAGACTGACGATTATGTAATGGCGCGAGAGATTCCAGGGCAAATTATCTTTACCAAGCTAGTTACCGCTGAAGTATCGATCGATGTCAGTAATACCAATCCAGATTTGGTTAAACTGAGCTTTTTGGTCAAAAACGAGGAATTACCACTCAATCCCCATAATCACTGTCGGCAAATCTTTGACTTACTACGGGCGGCTATTGCTCACAATTATGATTGGGAATCGATCGATAATTTGCCACAGGTTCCAGCGACTCCAGAGACTAAATTAGAGTCAGAGCCGGAAGCTGCGACAGAGACAATTTGTTTTTCTAACGAAGAGGAGATCGAGATCTCAACTAGCCTCAACCCAGCGTTTAATTAGTTCCTGAGGACGCAAAATCAGGTATCAGCTTGAAAAACGCTGTCATTCAGTTTAAGGTAGACAGGGATATCGATCTAAAATTCACAGGGAAATCATCTCATGACACTAGCTGTTGGCACCAAGGCTCCTGATTTTAACGTAAAAGATACTAATGGTAATCCTGTCACTCTAGCAGGGTTGGCTGGTAAGAAAGTAGTCATGTACTTTTACCCCAAAGATGACACCCCTGGATGTACCAAACAAGCTTGCAGCTTTCGGGATAATTATGCTGTCTATCAAGACAAAGGAATCGTGATTTTGGGTGTGAGCAAAGATGATGAGTCTTCCCACCAAGCTTTTACCGCCAAATTCAATCTGCCCTTCCCACTGTTAGCTGACATCAATGGCGAAATCGTTACTGCTTATGATGTCGATGGTGGTGGCTATGCCAAGCGGGTAACTTACGCGATCGATGAAACTGGTAATATCGTTCATGTCGATGCCAGCGTCAAAACCGACACCCACGCCAATGATATTTTAAAAGCCTTGGGTTATTAATTAATTGATAATTGATAATTAAAGACAGTAGGGTGGGCACTGCCCACCAGCTAGATTTCAAGTATTTGCTAATCAATATAGCAATCCTAAATGAGAAGCATGAATCTTTTTCTTCCCTCTGTGCTCTCTGCGCCTCTGCGGTTCAAAAAAAACAGGTGTGAAAGTACTAGCAAATCTGAAAATGATTTAGGATTGCTATATATTTC
>CASBPY010000024.1 GCA_949127675.1 Synechococcales cyanobacterium PMM_0072 | reverse complement strand
GTTAACTATTCACTGTTAACTATTCACTGTTAACTATTCACTGTTCACCGTTAACTGCTTGGTAACTAAATCCCAGAAGGACTGAATCGGTGGAATTTGAAGTCTGTCGCTGGTGGTGACGAGGACGACTTGACGGGAGAGGTTTATGCCGGTGTGGGGAGTGGGTTCGATCGATCGAGTCGCCAAAGTTGGATCGGTGTGGATGTCTAGCAGGGCGGATTTGGGTAATAAAGCAATTAGTTCGCCTTGTCTAACTACGCCGCGAAAGGCATCGAGGGTATTCAATTCTAACATCGCCTGAAGCTTGGAACCTAGCTTGCTAAATTGTTCTTGGACTAGCCGCTGCATTCCATAGCCGTCTTTAAATACTACTTGGGGATATTTAACTAGTTCTGCCCAAGGGACTGGATCATATCTAGCGAGGGGATGCTGGGCGGACAGCAAAATCTCGATCGGTTCTTGATAGAGATTTTGGACTACCATATCGGGGCTAGCGGTAAACATCCGATTGTCCATAACGATCGCAATATCGACCAAACCATCTCTGAGCACTTTGAGCGATCGATCGCTTCCTAGTGCGGTAACTCGGAGCTGGACTTGAGGATGTCGATCGCAAAACTGTTGCAATATCGGTGGTAATAGATAGGCACAAACTGAATGAATGGCGGCTACAGAAAGTTCTGGCTGCTTTCCAGCTAGGAGCTGCTCGATCGACTGGTGAGCTAGTTTCCATTCTTGACAAATCTTCCGAGCATGGGGCAAAAGTTTTTCGCCGCCGATGGTTAATTTAGCTTGATGATGGCGATGAAATAGAGCTATGCCCAGATCTTCTTCCAGGGATTGGATTTGACGACTGATCGTGGACTGAGTACAACTACAGGTACGAGCCGCCTGTTGAAAACTGCCAGTTTCGATGATAGCTAGAAAGGCTTGCAACTGCTCGATCCGCATGGGGTGATTTTACAGTAGGTGCTAGTGTGGTGAGGCGTTATTGTTGAGGATCGAAATGGTAGCCTCAATTACCAAAAATGATATGCGTATCACTATCGATCAGATACCACTGCATAGATATAAGCAAATTTAGCTCCGTCAGATGGCTTAAAGGTATTAACCTTTAACCAGTATTATTACTCAATAATCGCATTGATTGTTGTTGAATCTAAATTAAAGTCATATGATGAAGTTAATGAAGTTTGACACGCACTTCCCAACAAATCGATTCATTATCTCTGCTGACTAATTGAGAAATGTCCTCTGGATAATGAAATCGGAAATCAGCATATTAATGACTGGATTTCTCAATCGTGAAGCCTTTGCTTCGTCGAATCACCAACAGCTTTTGACAACGACACCGATCGCACTCGATCGGGTTAACTAATCTAATTAGTATCTGTCCGGTACGCCTTCACTCTATGTATAGAGCAGTTTTTGCTAACTGAGCTTGCATCGATTGGCATACTGTCAATCATTAACTGTTGACTAAAGAAACCCGTCAATTCCTGGATCGATTAAAAGACCTAGAGTTGGAACTCATTGATTCGTTGTGATCGATCGATTTGTTGACGAGTTAAATTTCAGAAAAAAACTTGTTCACATAATTATACATTAGTTACTGTACTTTAGGAGAATTAAAGATTATGAACTTCACTTCTAAACTCACAATTGCGATCGCTGCCGCTGCTGCTATTTGCCCAATTGCGGCTAATGCCAGCCCTGTTGTTTCGACTGGTTCGACCGCAGCCGCAGTGTCGATCAAATTCCAAGACTGCAAATGCGGTCCTACTAGTGGTAATTTCTCGATCACCCCTGGTGCGAATGCTAATGGTGCTGGTACTGGAGTCCAAGAATTATCAGCGGCTGTAGCAACTGGTGAAACAAAGGCAAAGGCTGAGTCTGCTAGTAACCGCTCTGGTACTACCGCAACTGCTAAGGGCTACAGCGCACCAGTAACGTTCAAATATACCACCACTAGCGATGTCAGCACTCTCGATAAACAGTCTGAGTACGCTTATCGCAGTGAGTATAAAGAGCAGGCAGCGATCGAATTTGCGGCTGCTCAGAAAAATTCTGACTTCCTAAAATCATCAGAAAGCGAGAAAATCGATCTGCTCAAAAAGGGCTATTATCGCAATGGCAAATATATCAAGTACAGTAGCAGCGAAATGGCGGCTTTGGAAACTCTTAAGACTACTGATGGTAGCCTGAAGATCAATGCCAAGGGCGAAGCCAGTGTTCTCGTAAATGAAACTGGTAAAAAATCAAAAGTAACTAATGAGAACGATCGTACTACTAACTATGAATATACTGGTACTTCTGCTGGTTTGAGCTTTATCCCAGCCATACCTAAATAGTAGCTTGGATTCTAACGCTCCTTAGATCGATAGAAAATCTCCAGCTCTAGTTTTGTTCGATCCAGACAACCCTGAATCAACCAACTGGGGCTGGAGATTTTTTACCCAATTCGTCAGTTAAGATGCTAGTTGAGAGCATCGATAGTTATGTATTTACGATTACTCGCTGATCTTAAAGCAAAGTCCCAATTAGCCTATTATGGCATCGCGATCACGAGTTGGTATTTACTACTAGCTTGTAGAGCTGTTGCCCAAGCCCCAAATCCAGACTTACCTATAGAGATACCAACAGCCCAACTACTTACTCCAATTCCCGCAACAATCGATCTGCCGCTGATTGGTCCAATTGTAACTCCCCCGTTACCACCAATTATCCAAATTGTTCCGCTCAATTCCATCCTTACTCAAGAACTAATTCCGGCACCAAATAATACACCTGCTGTTCCAGCTCTCAATACTCCCATTTCGCCGCAGCAACGGCGAGATCCTCGGTTTATCATCGCCCCAAAAGAACTAGAGGCTGAAGTTGTCGATCCATTTTCTACCCAGTTTGTGGTCAATGGAAATAAGATTTCGCACTTAACAACGACGGTTGTAAATAGTGGCTATGAATCGGGTAATTTTCGGACTAGTGATTTGAGCTTCGATCTCTACAAGCTGATTGGTGCCAAGCATGTTCAGAGCGTCACCACAGATCGAGTAGTCCGGGTAAATAGTCAACTAGAACTTACTGGAGTTCGCAGTGTCGCTCAGAATCAAGATATTGAAGTGGCTGTGTCCCAACCCCAAACGCTACTGGGGTTTCGGCAGCAAATTAGTCTCGATGGCAATTGTCTGGATGGTTCAGGACGAACTTGTACTTACTTACCAGGAATCAAGATTGATGATAGCGTAACTGATCGCAATAAACTCCAACCAACAGGTGTAAAGATTACCAGCCAATTTGGTGATGTGATTTCGCCTGTATCTGTCGCCGCAATTAGACAACCAGGATTTCAGGGTGGTGCTAATGGTGAGAATTATGGGATTGACTTAAATCTTCCCGCTGTTGGATTAGTAGCACCGCCCCCAGGGACTCCCACCATTCTCACAGGGGAGCGCAAGGAAACAATTAGCACTGGAATTGCGATTAATTACACGCGACTGAATCAAGATTTTGCGACAAATGGTAAAGAATCGACATTAGGACGGACAATTCGATCGCTAAATTATATCAATGGCGATCGGAATCAACTGCTAAACTTGGTTGTTAATGCCCTGGGGCAAGTCTTACCAGAATTTCAACAAGGGATCGCACCAGGCGAATCAGGTGCAAAAATCGTCGTCAATCCCAATCTCTATCGCGCTGCGAATGCCGTTCGGATTCCCGATAGTAGTTTAACTGTATACCAATCAGGTACAGGCTACGCCGCCAGTCGCGGTAGCGATTCGCGCATTCCCCCTGAAGCGAGTCATCAAGCCCTCTGGGTGGGTTTATCCCCCATCGTCGAGCGGGAATTTGGCCAAGATTTTCGTTACATCACCCTCCGAGATCCGCGCATTGTATCTACCAGTGGTGGGGAGGGAGGCAGTGTACCTATTGCTGTCAATCTCAATAACTTTGGCTTCAATTCTGGCGGCTTACAAAATGCTTATGGACAGGGCTATGTGACTGTATTCAATCGGGATGTCAACCGCGTCGATGTCGAGACAATTCGCCAACGCACTGATTATTATCCCCACATCAGTTATACCGGAACAACCCTCTCAGAGAATACCTTGTGGCGATATTTTACAGGGGCAATCGTCAATGCTGGATTTGAGCCAAAAACCACTACAGATATCAAGGCATACATCGGCACAGACTACTCGGTTGTTAATCGACGCGGCTTGAGTTTCAGCCTGGGCGGAGTCGGCTATCTCAATCCCGATCCTGAATACTCTAGTCAACTTTTTGCCAATGCTAATCAATCGATCGATCTGGGAGCCAACCCGCGCAATAATTTAGTAGTAGGAGTCAATGCTAACTATATCGTTGATGGATCGGTAACAATTAAATCCCTGCCAGTTCGCTCGGCTCAGAGCTTCGTCAATGCTGGACTAGCGATTAATTTAGGCGACATCTCGATCGGCGGTACTCAATTTATTGGTAGTCTACTCCCAGAATCAGTTGAGAGTAAAACGATCATCAATGCTGGGTGGAAAATTAGTGACAGGTTGAAAGTTGGTGGATTCTTGACTTTGTTCGATCAAAATGTCTCCAAAAATCCCTTTGGTCTCAGCTTGAGCTATGATTTAGATGCAAATTCTACGTTGTATTTAGGCTGGAATGCCGCCGAAATTGACTTCCGCCGCAGCCTCGGCCCGACTGCTAATATTTATAAAGACAATACCGTTAGTGTATCGCTTAAATATGGTTTTTAGATCATAGTAAATACCTTTAAAATCTAACTATTCACCATCCACTATTCACTAATTAATGTTACCTGGCGATCTGCTAATTTATCGAAACAATGGCGAATCGATCGTCCCTAAACGAATCGAAATCGATGCTCACCACATCCAAATGGCGATCGAGATTATTGATTGCTTTAAGTCGATTATTGGTGGCACCCAGGGACAATTGGATGAACTACTGTTAGAACTAGAAGGAGATAGTCCCGACTTTAGAATCAAGCGCGGATTAGCCCACTTACTCAAAAGTAAAAGCTTCAGTCAATTTGAAGTTGTTAGCCCCCTACCACCAGCAGAACTGCGCGAACGAGTATATGCACTCTCCGCAATTTCCAGCCCCAGTGTTGAGCATAGTAAAACAACCTTAGCCACCCTCGCCAGCAATCTTTCTCAAGAACTTAGCCAAGAGATTATTCCGGCTCACATCACCCAAGGATTATACGCAGATATCCCCGACAATCGGATTTTAACCGAATTTACTGCCCCCGATCCAGTCGCTTTAATTCACCGTTACAACCTCTCCCAAGTCCAAGGCGTATTTTATCGCGCCAGTGAAATTACGATCAATGCTCACCGCAATGTACCTGGACAGTACAAACTATTATTTCGGTATCTCAAACTATTCCAATTGATGACCTACATTGAAGGCGATGCAGATCATGGATTTACGATCAAAGTTGATGGCCCCACCAGTTTATTTAAAGCTAGCACCCGCTATGGGCTAGCGATCGCCAAACTAATTCCAGCAATTTTACACGTCACCAAATGGAGCCTAGCCGCCACATTACAAACCAAAGATTTCTACACCGGAAACATCAAAGTTGGTCGCTTTACTCTTACAGATAAATGTGGGCTAGAAACACACTATCCACCAGGAAAATCCTATGATAGTATGCTCGAAGCAGCATTTGCCGATCGATGGGACAAGCTCAAAACTGAATGGGTACTGGAGCGCGAAGTAAATTTACTGCCAATTCCAGGTAGTGTGATGATTCCTGATTTTCGACTAGTTCATCCAGATGGACGAGATTATATCTTGGAAATTGTTGGTTATTGGCGACCAGAGTATCTGCAAAAGAAATTTGCTCAAGTGCATAAATCTGGCTGTAAGAATTTGATTTTAGCTATCTCGGAAAGATTGAATTTAGACAAAGCTGGACTAAATGCTAACGATCTGCCCTGCAAAGTTATTTGGTTCAAAGATAAACTACTGCCTAAATCAGTATTGGAAGTAATTGATAATTAAGCAATGTTTGACTGGATTACTTATAGTAAGTAGGTAGGTATAGTTATTT
>CASBPY010000023.1 GCA_949127675.1 Synechococcales cyanobacterium PMM_0072 | reverse complement strand
TTTTGGCTAATAATCCCCATCAAGACACCCAGAGCCGCACCTGTGGCTGATTGATTTGGCTGTTGTGAGTCATAGACATTGATTTGACACTCACTCGATTGACTCAGTTCGTAAGCTATTGTCGCGCCAATAATGCCGCAGCCGATGATATTAATGCTGGTTGACATTTTAATTGGTGGATGGTGGATGGTGAATGGTGAATAGCTGTGGTTAAAAGGGTACCCATAAAGGGCACCCCTACAGATTAATTGTGTAGGGGTGCCCTTCATGGGTACCCACGGGTTTTCGCAGTAACAATACTTACGCCTTGGGAGCCAGACTGAAGAGAGTGGTGATATCTTTGATTGCTTCACCGTAGTTGCGAATCGCTCTTGGGTAGTCATTATTCCCAGCAGCTTCATCGATTTTATTCAAGTGTCCGAAGATTTCTTTGCTCGTTGCTAAGGCTTTTTCTTTGGTACCTGGCAATAACTGCTTTGACAAAGCTGACATCAGGATGCGGATGTCGCCCAAAGGCCCGTGGATGAAAGATTTGACGTTGTTCCAATCACGCTTTTGAATCATGGTAGCGAGTTCGGGAAGTCGATCGGTCAATGCGGTAACATTTTTGGTGGTAGTTTGAATTTGCGCCAGTTGTGTCGGACTATAAGTGGGAGCCTTTGCTTGGGAGCCATCGCCACAACTCACGACAAAAACAGAAATAAACACCAGCAATATGGATATCAGTGGCCGAAATAAAGACATAATTGTAAGAGCTTGATTAAATTAATCGATTATGATTCCAGCATACTAGAATTGCCAGTTAATCCGCAATCCATCTGTTCTACACTGCCTTAGGCTCTAGCAGAAATTTACCATAATTCACAATTGACAACTAGATCGCAAATTTGATGTTTAGAGTATTTACAAAAGACTATGACTGTAAATTTGATCGCTGGACGGATGCTTTAAATGCTGGAAATTCGCTCAAATCCAAGTGCAGGAATTTATTCCAAGATGTACGGATTTTTGATGGCGAGGAGTTAATCTGGATCTATAGTCGATCGCATACATATCCGATGTACATTGGCGCGGGGGTATATGACAAACTGGCGAGACAATTCTTGCTCGAAAATGCACCAATAATCGAGGTAGAAGTTGATGACGCAGAAATTAATGCTCCAGAACAAGCTTGACTCGTTTCCTGGCTGGCAAGGGCGGTTGAAATTAACTTATCGTCATCACCAGCCCAAAACCCAGATGATTCACAATCAAGGCACCGCGCCACTGAAGGTACAACGATCGTTTTATCCTGAAGATCTGGCAATTTGCCACAATACAATTTTGCATACGGCTGGCGGGATTGTCGGTGGTGATAGACTTCAAATCGATATCGATCTCCAACCCGCAGCTCGTGCGGTGATTACCACTGCGGCTGCTGGTAAAATCTATGGCAGTAATGGCACTCCGGCAACTCAATCGATCGTCCAAAATATCGGTAAAAATGCTTGCCTAGAGTGGCTACCCCAAGAAAATATCGTCTTTAACCAAGCAATCTTTCACCAGCACTTACGAGTCAATTTAGCCCCTACAGGGAGCTGGTTGGGATGGGAGATAAATCGGTTCGGGCGAACTGCACGGGGAGAAAGATTTACCCAAGGTGAATGGAAATCAGCAACGGAAGTATATCGGGAGGGTAGACCAATTTGGATCGATCGACAGGTACTATCCGGTGATGAAATGATCGATAGTCCTCATAGTTTAGCAGGGCATTCGATCGTCGGTAGTCTCGCCTGGATTGGGACAGCCGTAAGCAAGGATCTGGTAATTGAGGCTCGCGATCTCTTCGACGGCGAACCTAGTAAAATAGGAGTTACCCGTCTGACAGAGGGATTACTATGTCGTTATCGGGGCGATTCTACGACAGAAGTTCGCCAGTGGTTTACATCGGTTTGGCACCTGCTGCGTCATTCATTGCTCGACAGTCCACCCCTTCATTTAAGGGTATGGCAATAATTTAATGAGTAAATTCCAGATTTAAAACCTCGGTGGAAGTGCGAAATATGGTGGGCACTTTCTTGATCCACTATCCACCATCCACCATTCACCATCCACCAACATGCAATTATCACCTCAAGAAAAAGATAAGCTTCTAATTTTCACCGCTGCATTAGTCGCAGAACGTCGCAAAGCCAGAGGATTGAAACTCAACTATCCCGAAGCGATTGCATACATCTCTGCGGCGATTCTAGAAGGTGCTAGAGATGGGCAGACAGTAGCTGAATTGATGAATTATGGTAAAACGCTGCTGACTCAGGATGATGTAATGGAAGGCATCCCCTCGATGATTCATGATGTCCAAGTTGAAGCTACCTTCCCCGATGGGACAAAATTAGTCACCGTGCATGATCCGATCTTATGACAAGTCAGACTTTTTATATTTCCCCATTGATTCGGATTACGTTGAGCTTGCTGTACATCTCGCTGACGAGTCCCCTGCCTTTTTTAGCCACCTTTACCAATGCAGAAGTTCCGGCTTGGCTGTTGTGGGTGGGTATTGGGCTAGGATTTACGGCATTACAGGGCGGTTTGAGCCAAAGAGTTGTCGTAAATGATCGATCGATTGGTGTTAATTATCCCATTTGGGTGCCAACTTTCTTGGTCAAAAGTTGGGAATTGACTTGGAGTGATATTAAAGAATTAAAAATGCGGACGACTGGACAGGGTGGATTAGTTTATTATTTTATTAACCGCAGTGGGCAGGGTTTCTTATTACCGATGCGGGTAGCTGGCTTTAATAGCTTGGTTAAACTAATTCAAACATATAGTTCGATCGATACAACTGATGTTCGTCCCCTTTCCCAACCCTGGATGTACTTTGCTCTATTGGGATTAACTGGCTTTTTATTACTAACTGATATCTGGACAATTTGGACAGCAATTGGTTAGGGGATAGGGAATAGGGGATAGGGGATAGTGAATTCATCTAGCTCCCACTTTTCATACTCCCAACTCCCAACTCCCAACTCTCATACTCCCAACTCCCAGCTTTTATGGTTGACTCATTTGCCCAGCACTATCATCAACGTACAAAATACGATCCACAAACGATCGCAGCCAAAAGTCAGGGATTGGACTGGAGTAGGCAACCATCGCCATATAAGGAATACAAAATTGGTACGGTTTACGATCTCAAACCATATTTACAATCGACGAAACAGGATGCCAATAATCATTGGTGGCAGCGATTGTCGTTATTTTTATTGTGTAGCTATGGACTGACTGCGAGAATCCAGACAATGGGCGATCCGATGTATCTACGGGCGGCTCCATCGGCGGGTGGATTGTATCCAGCAGAGATTTATCTAGTATCGCGGGGCAATAATTTATTGCCTGCTGGACTATACAATTATCAGGTCAAAGATCACACTCTGATCCACTTTTGGGCAAATGATGTCTGGCAGAATATTCAAGTAGCTTGTTTCATGCATCCAGCTTTAATGGTTGCCGATATTACTTTAATTACTACTGCGGTATTTAATCGCTCGGCATGGCGATATCAAGATCGAGCTTATCGCCGGATTTTCTTAGATACTGGACACTTACTCGCGAATATTGAATTATCTGGCTCGATGAATGGTTTTCGTCCTTATTTGATCGGTGGTTTTATCGATCGAGCTATCAACGATCTACTGTATCTGAATCCCGATTTAGAAGGGGCTGTGAGTGTGATTCCTTGTATCGATATCAATGCTGATCCCGATAGAGTAATTCCGGCTTTTCCATCAGCATTACCTGCTCGAACTAATTTAGAATATCCAAATTTAGCCGATGGAGAATTGTTGAAGTATTGTCACGAAATGACTGAAATTACTCAGTTCAGGCAGTTACCGGCGAATCCAGGTGACGTAGATCCTGTGCCATTAGATGATAAGTATAACTTTCCATTTTGTCTGAAAATATCAACAGCAACAGATCCGATCGATTGGCAAGATAATTTACCTTTGTCTGGGCTAGAAGATACCATTCTCAAGCGTCGTTCTACTCGCGCCTACACAGGTGCAGAGTTAACAATTGATGAACTCTATGCAATCCTTGATTTCACCTATCAGCCCGCCCATTATAGCGACCAACATTTAGATCCGCATCCTGATTATTTCGATCTAGGTTTGATCGAAACATTTATCGTTGTTTCTAGTGTCCGTGGATTGGAAGAAGGCTGTTACTATTATGCTCCTCGCGCACAAGAACTACGTCAAATTAGATTCAAAAACTTTCGACAAGAATTACATTATCTGTGCTTGGGACAAGAATTAGGTCGCGATGCTGGCGCGGTAATTTTTCACACGGCAGATCTAAAAAAAGCGATTCTCAAATATGGCGATCGAGCATATCGTTATTTACATTTAGATGCTGGACATTTGGGGCAAAGATTAAATTTAGCTGCGATTAGATTAGATGTAGGCGTGAGTGGAATTGCTGGATTCTTTGACGATCAAGTTAATGAGGTTTTGGGTATTCCTGAGGATGAAGCGGTACTTTATGTAACTACTTTAGGTCGTCCGGCATAATTAGTTGATAATTGATAATTACTAAATATGAAAATAGCAAAAATTTGTGCAACTATAATCAAGATAATTTTGGTAATTAGTATTTTCCTGCCGATTTCAGCAACATTAGCCAATCCCAATCCAGTAAAAGTTAAATCAGCGATTGTCAATCTGACGGGCACGATTCATAAATTAGCGATCGAAGGTACTTGCTATCAACTAGCTACTGATGACGGTAAAAAATATGAATTGATGGGTAAGTTTCCCAAAATCGAGGGGACGAGAGTGCAAGTCCGTGGAATCATCGCGACAGATACCGTAACTATTTGTCAGGTTGGGCAATTGGTTAAAGTTAAATCTGTTCGAGTAATCAAATAAAACTTGTTCTAGTTCTAATCTGGGATCGCAATTGGTGCTTTTAATACGGTAGGAATCGCTACTAAAATGCGATCGATAATCTCTTCAGCCGTCAGATTTTGAGCAATCGAAACTTGAATATCAGCTTCACCATAGCGATGGCGACGCTCTGCCAGCATTATCGCTAACTTAGACGGAAGATCTACTGAGTTTGCCAGGAGGGGGCGGGTAGTGTCATTTTCCAAACGTTCGGTGAGAACATCTAGATGCGGATCTAACCAGATTACCAAGCCTTGATGGAGATGGTTCCAGTTCTCTCGCTCGATCACAATACCGCCGCCTGTCGCAACTACCAGTCGGAGATGGGCGGAGACTTCGGCGAGTACTTTGGTTTCGATTTGTCGGAACTCGGTTTCACCTACAGTTTGAAAAATTTCGGTGACATTTTGACCAACTACACGTTCGATCGTCGTGTCTGTATCTAAGAAACTATAGCCTAAATGTTTGGCAAGTAGCGGGCCGATGGTACTTTTCCCCGACCCCATCATGCCGATGAGATAAATATTTAGTCCTTGCAAATCAAACATCGTCAAATTTAACTTATTTCTGAGTGAGATCTACTAATTCCAGCTCACTTAAGCGAAACGTGACCATTTTGTCCCAGTTTCCGCCTTCAAAGATTACGGCTGCTTTCCCATCAGTGACTCGTTGGACAAATCCTTGAAAGCCGTAGTAGATATCGTTAATATTTTTGACCCGAATCGTCGAACCTGGCAAAATCATAGGTATTCCAGTTAAAATAACAAATAATCAATCTTTAGTTTAGCTTGTTGGTGGAGTCGATCGATCTGATCTTCTGATTATCAAGATATTTCGGATCAAAATATCGATCAATCTAGCTAGTGAGCACTGTCAAGACACTGCCCACTATCGAGATCTAGCTTATTCGATTTGACTGGGAGTGAGTAGGCAGATCAGATTATCACCCTTAGTTTGGATGGCTTTACGCTCTTCGCGAAGTTCTTTCATCAGCCTAGTTACTGTAACGCGGGTAGTCCCGATCGCACTAGCAATTTGGGCATGAGTCAGCGGAAAAGGTAAAAAGTAACCCTCATTACAAGGCTCGCCAAATTCTTCGATTAACAGCGTCAGATAGCCGAGTAATCGTTCGATGGTATGGCGTTGCCCCAGGGTATTGAGCCAGAGTAGTTTCCGTTGGTGCTGATACCGAAAAGAATCCAAAATCTCCCGTCGGAAACTAGGAAAGTTCTCTAAATCGTGCCAATACATCCAAAAAATCGCCGTATTGTCCGTGTGGGCAAAGGCTTGAAGGGTAAATGGAGATCGCTCGATAATTTCAAATGGTTGTCCCGCACCAACAAAGCCCAAAAAAGTTTCATCACCACTTTGGAGTTGAAATTCGATCGGGGTACTATTTTGATGGGGATATTGAGGTGGCTCTGCTTCTGCTGTCCCTGTCAGGCGGATCGTACCACGCTGAACTAGATATAATAATCCCGGTCGAGTCGGGATCTGAGCATCTTTGGCAAATGTTCGATAGCGATAATGTTCTTGTGCCCAATCTAGCAGACGCTGCCAGGTGGAAAGCGAACGAGTATTATTTTTCAGTGGGGTAGATGATGAATGCATAGCAAACCAGCAGAATGGCAGATGTTTTTTTTAATGATCTTACACATGTTTGAGTGTAGTTAATCATTGTTTGGTTTAGTCTGGAGGGTAATTAGTTTTTTAAATCGGGGGTGTTTGTGTGAAGATTTTTCCTTTCTCAGAACCGATTCTACTACCATTGTCAGCCACAATTGCCAGTACAATTGCGACCTATTTACAGTCAATTGCTCCGAAACTGAATATCAACTCGCTCCAACAAAATTGGGCGCGTGACGTAATTGAGTTACAGCCAGACTTGTATTGGCATGGACAGTTTCAGCGATCGATCCGGCAAATCCCTACATTACAATACCAGTATGTCAGCACGATCGCACATCAATTGGCTGCAAAATCAGCACTAACACCATTAGAAATTTGTCAAAATCTTGACATTTCAATTCCGACTCCAATAGTTGTCGAAAAATCTGTCCAGATCGAACTAAATTGTTGGTATAACGAAGCTAGTTATATTTACTTCCAACTCGCTCCCAAATCGATCGAGATTTGGCTCAATTATATTCACGATTTACCGATTGAACGGCTCGGTGAAACAGGTACTTCAGCAGGGACAGGATCCCTCGACTTGGCAATATATGCCCATGCCCGATGTTGCTCACGATTGAAGTTGGCTGCTGCTGAAAAATTGGTCAGGGTTACAGCGGACTGGTTACTTGATGGAGCACCTGTCAAAAATCGGCTCAGACCAGCATCCAACTACATTTTTGAGCACCCAGCCGAACATCAGCTAATTCAGACCTTAATGGCAGTCTTAGAGGTCATCTACAGCGATAATTGGCAGTTGAAATGCTCACAAGTGGAAACATTCAATGGACACCGGAGATCGCCAAATTGGACTAAATTAACAATCGATCTTGCCCAAAGCTGGCTAGAATTCGATCGTCGCTGCCAAATCTTGGGCGAGATCAAACACCAAAACCCACAGCTAGCAATTGCCAGATGTGGGTTAACGGCAATTTCACGACGTTATTTACAGGTATTATTAGAAGATTATTTAAGTGTTGGAGCTGTAGTGGAATTGTAACTAGTTACTTTGATTAATTCCTAGCTGTTTTTTCGATTTGTGCAACACTTCCCGCAGTGCTTCAATTTGTTCATAAGCAGCCAGGGCAGAAAGTTTGCCGCCTGTTTCCAGTGCAACGATAAAACTCACTTTTTGGGCAAATTCCTGAAGATTGGCGTTGAAGGCTAGATTTGCAGGTGTGAACTCACCGTGATAGCGAGCAAAAGCACAAAGTAAATTGGATTGATTCATGACACCTCGCTGGAGCAGTTTTAAAGGAATGGGTAGTAGTGGCTGGATTATTATGCCTCGTCTCGATCGTTAATTAATCCAGTTGTGAGCTTGTTTATACATTTACAGTAGATGTTGTCAGTGATCCGGAAACTAATCCAGCAATTTTCTGCTCGTCTACCGAGAAGTCCAATTCACACCCAATCCAGATAAATCATTTGGGACTAACCTACCATCAATTAATTGGGCACCCACAAAGGGATCATCGGTTAGATTTAGATGACTATCCAAATCTAAGTAATCTGCCAACGGAGACAGTTGGGCGGCGGCGGTATTTGCCAGTGCTGTGTCTGAATAGCAACCAAACATTACCTGTAAACCATGAGCGCGGGCAGTATTGATCGATCGAATTGCTTCCGTCAAGCCCCCTGCCTTCATCAGTTTGATATTAATTCCATCCACTTTACCAACTAAACTTGGAATATCCCGATTATTAAAAAAGCTTTCATCGGCAAAGATTGGCAAGGGTGATTGCTGTTTTAAATCACATAACTGCGCCTCATTCCCCCGTGCTAAGGGTTGTTCCAGATATTCGACTCCCAAATCTGCCAACCATTGACTCATCGAGATCGCATCTGCTAAATTCCAACCACCATTGGCATCAACGGTTAATTTTGCATCAGGCAGTTCAGCTTTAACTGCTAACATCATCTCGCGATCGGCACCAATTCCCAAGGGATTCCCCAGTTTTATTTTTAAAAACCGTGCATCGAAGACTTCTAACCAGCCACGAATTCTTGCTCTGGCACCTTCAGGTGTATTAATCCCCACCGTCACCGAAATCGGGACAATCTTCTCTCGATCCAATCCCCATAGTTTCCATAGTGGTAAGCCGACACTTTTACCGAGCCAATCATATAGTGCCAGATCGATCGCCGCGATCGCTGCCGAGGGTAGTTGATGTTGGATCATCAGGCTCTCGATCGATTGACGTTGGAGCGGATGATAAGCTGCTAGATGGGGGATAAATGCCTGTAAAGCCGTGGTGATTCGATCGAAGGATTGATATTGACTACCGATCGAAAATGGTACCGCCTCACCCCATCCAGTAATATTATCTTCAGTAATACCTACTGCCAGATTTTGATTTTGACTACTAGTACCACGGGCAATCGTCAATGCGAATCGTTTATTGACAGTGTATGGACGAAGTTCGATTTCCATTAATGGTGAATGGTGGATAGTTAACTTATGTTACTATCTC
The DNA here is from genome assembly GCA_949127675.1 of Synechococcales cyanobacterium PMM_0072. Classification (GTDB taxonomy): domain Bacteria; phylum Cyanobacteriota; class Cyanobacteriia; order Cyanobacteriales; family Chamaesiphonaceae; genus Chamaesiphon. Next base: position 5,878 of record CASBPY010000023.1, on the reverse strand, counting down.
TAACCTAGAATCAGTAAAGAGCGGCACAAATAAACCCACTCTTGTTTCAGGTACCCTAAAGTCATCTAACGCCATTCACTATTCACTATCCACTAATTTCTGATAGTGACGACAATCCTGACACAATCCATCGGGATTAATCGCACAACGAATATAGGGAGATCTCGCATTATATGTACAACTGAGATCACCAATGACAATGCCGATCCCTTCTACATATTGTTCCTCAGGATCTTTAGTGATGCGTTTATAAAACCTGCGATCGAAGTTAAATTCAGTTGGAGATTGCTGCTGACTCCGCACACGAAAACGTTGATAATAGCTCAACCGCGAGCAAATCAGAAATATTATTGTAATAACGACAACGATAACTATTAGGGTATGGAGCACTCATTGCACCTCAAGTAATAGCTAACATGATAACCTGCTAATCTGGATCGAAAACAATACTTTTACTAAAGATTTACCACAACCAAAAGAGCTGTAATCAGCTCCTTTGTGAGATGGTATAGTTAAGGACTTTCAATATCGTTAAAAGATCCGCTTTTTGTCGCAAATATTCGTTCGATTGCAGCTTCCACAACCTTGTCTGGTGTCGAGGCTCCAGATGTAATTCCAATGACTATCTTGCCTGCTGGCAGCCAGTTTTTAGTGACTTCTAGTTCTTTCGAGAGCGGTTTGTGTTCAATTTGATTATCAGCCAAAATACGGATGTCGCTATCAATATGATACGAAGGGATTTTATGCTCGATCGAAATTTCTTGAAGGTGAGTCGTATTGGATGAGTTGTAGCCACCAATGACAACCATCAGGTCAAGGGGTTGATCGACTAGCTCAAACATCGCATCCTGACGCTCTTGGGTGGCATCACAGATCGTGTTGAAGCTCTGAAAATGCTCGTTCAATTCGGCAGTGCTATATTTCTTCATCATCGTCCGTTCAAACAGTTTTCCGATCGCTTCGGTTTCGGTTTTGAGCATGGTAGTCTGATTGGCAATGCCAACTCTTTCGAGATCGATATCTGGATCGAATCCGGCAGAATAGGCTTTGCTAAATGTAGCTAGAAATTCAGTTCTCCGTGCTAATTTTTCTGCTGGTGTATCACCATTATTTAAAATATATTCAGCCACATAGTTGGCTTCAGCCATATTTAAGACGATTAAATACTTATTGGCAAAGGAGATAGTTGCAATGGTTTCTTCATGTTTATATTGACCATGAACGATCGAGGTATAGTCTATTTTCTTATGTTTCTCGATCGTGTTCCAGACTTTGGATACCCAGGGACAAGTAGTATCAACTATCGTGCAACCCTTGTCATTAAGTAGTTGCATTTCTTGAACGCTGGCACCAAAAGCAGGCAAGATTACCACATCACCACTGTCGATAATATCGAAATTCTTAGCCCCATTTTCCACTTCGATAAATTTCACATTCATCTCCCGCAACCGTTGATTAACAGAAGGATTGTGAATGATTTCATTGGTGATCCAAATCTGCTGCGTCGGAAAATGTTGACGAGTTTCATAAGCAATGGCTACAGCTCTTTCAACCCCCCAACAAAAGCCAAAAGACTGAGCTAACCGAATCGTAACGTCCCCGCGAGTTAGAGTATAGTTGCGATCGCGAATTTCTTTAATTAAATCGCTCTCATATTCTGATTTGAGGACAATTTCCACATCAGCTTGATGCCCAAAGCCTTTGCGGTGATAGTTTTCGGAGTGGTTGAGCGATCGTTTAAAAGCTTTGGTATCCATGAGGGCGCGGCTAGTGGCTGGTTACTAGTATTAGGGTGGGGTTGGTAAATTTCCATTTTAGCACTCATTTCTTCCTCGCGATTGTTAATCCATCCCCAATTGGAATCAAACTAATCTGGACTCGATGATCACAATAAATCTGCTGATTGATTTGTTTAATTGCCTGAGTGCGCTTATCATTTTCCATCGCTGGATCGGCAACTCTGCCATACCACAAGACATTATCAACGAGAATGAGTCCACCCTGTCTGACTAACTGAAAGCATCGATCGTAATAAGCCCCATAGTTATTTTTATCTGCATCAATAAAAGCAAAATCAAACGTACCTGATTCACCATTCAAGATTAATCGATCGAGTGTTTCTAATGCAGGTGCAATATACAAACTAATTTTATTAGCTACACCTGCTTCCTGCCAATATTTGCGGGCGATCGATGTAAATTCATCACTGACATCGCAAGCAATAATTTGACCATCATCTGGTAAGTTCAGTGCAACAGACAAGGAACTATAACCAGTAAAAACTCCTACTTCCAAACATTTTTTTGCACTAATTAACTGAACTAATAAACCCATTAATTGCCCTTGCTCTGGGGATATTTGCATATTCACCAAGGGGTGTTGAGCTGTCTCGGCTCGAAGCTTGGCTAGTATCTCTGGCTCGCGGACAGAATTAGCCAGCAGATATTGATAAAGCGGATCGCTTAATCCGATTGATTGGTTTGACATGGTAAATAGTTCGTAGTTATAAAGATCTGGATTGGAGTTGGGCTGGTTCGATTGAGATCGATTGTGAGATCGAATTTTATGGCATAAACCCGCCTCTACAGATCCTCTAAAGTCTCGGTACAACTAGCTTGGGACCAAGATTTTAGTTAATAAAAATAGCCCTAAACGGCACTATTATACCGATTAGGACTAGAAATAGTCTGGAGAAGTGTTTCAATAATTTGTCAGCACTGACAAATATACTGTTAACTTGGCAAGAGTAAGGATTACTCCTGTCATTTGACTCCTATGTTATGAAGATGCGGATAAAAGGACTTGAACCTTCACTTCTTGCGAAACCAGTACCTAAAACTGGCGCGTCTACCAATTCCGCCATATCCGCGCAATGGGTTTAACTATAGCATAGGTAATCAGTTAAAGTAAAATAATTTGTTGCCGCTCATGATAAATACCGACTCTGCACCAATACTTACCGCGTTTCAGGAGTTAATCGATGTTGTCGCCAAATTACGAGATCCTGAGGAGGGCTGTCCGTGGGATTTGGCGCAGACACCAGAGAGTTTGACCCCTTATATCGTTGAGGAGGCTTATGAGGCGGTACACGCGATTCGGAGTGGCGATCGAGCTGCAATTATCTCAGAGTTGGGGGACTTACTCTTGCAGGTAGTTCTCCAAGCGCAATTAGCGAGTGAGGTGGGGGGATTTACGCTTGAAGATGTGGCGCAGGGGATTAGTGAGAAGTTGATTCGCCGTCATCCCCATGTCTTTGGGGATGTGAAAGTCGCAGGTGTCGAAGAGGTGAATGCGAATTGGGAACAGATTAAATCGATCGAGAAAGGCAATCCCACAGTATCATTTAGCGATAAATTGAGTAGCTATGCTGAAAAATTGCCACCCCTCGCTGCCGCCGCGAAAATCTCTGAACGGGCAGCATCGGTAGGATTTGAGTGGGAAAGTGTGGATGGCGTATGGGAAAAGTTTGAGGAAGAATTGGGCGAGTTGAAGGAAGCACTCGCCACTCCTGATACCGCCCATCAGGAAGCTGAATTGGGCGATTTGTTATTTACAGTGATTAATCTAGCGCGGTGGTATAAACTCGATCCAGATCGGGGACTCAGTGGCACAAATCAACGGTTTATCGATCGAATCCAGCAGATGGAAAAATATACAGATCGTCCGCTGACTGATTATACGATCTTTGAATTAGAAACTCTCTGGCAACAGGCAAAAAAGATGTTAGCAAAAGGCTGAAGTTATGGTTGGTGGGCAATGCCCACCCTACGGAGAATTTAGCCTAGTAAGCCATTCACCATTCACCAATCTAAAATACTTGTTCGACACCAGAGATTTCGGGAATCATGTCACATAGTTTGCGTTCGATTCCCATTTTGAGCGTCATTGCTGAACTAGGGCAAGATCCACAAGCACCTTGGAGCCGGAGTTTGACGATCGGACCATCGATTTCGACTAATTCTACGTTACCACCATCAGCCATCAGGTAAGGGCGAAGGCTATCAAGCACGGATTCAACATTGACGGGATTGAGTGTTAAAGCTTCAGACATAGTTTACTAAACCAAATTGAGAATTTATCGATCGCTCCTCGATCGTAACCGATCTGTACAATTATTTCTGGGGTTTGTTGAATTGGGCTTTGGGGGAATGGGGGACTGCAAATTATGGCTAATTGCAACCAAACTTGTACAGTACTTATTTTGCAGTAGCGATCTCGGCTAATTTTTGCTGAATGATTGCAAAAGCGATACCGCGATGACTGATACTGCGCTTTACTTCGACTGACATTTCGGCAAAGGCAAGTTGTTTAGCTGGCACATAAAAAATCGGATCGTAACCGAACCCATCAATACCCCGAATAGCAGTCAAAATCTCCCCCCGACAAATTCCTTCAGCTTGGGCGGCAATAGTCCCATCTGGACGAGCGACGGCAACGGCACAGACAAATTGGGCTTGACGTTGGGCTGGTGCTGGAAAATTGCTCAGTTCTAGTAACATTCGAGCGATCCGTTCTTTGTCAGTATTTGCATATCGCGCGGAATAAATCCCTGGTGCGCCATTGAGGGCATCTACCTGAAGTCCAGAGTCATCAGCGATCGTCCAACAATTCAACGCGATCGCCACCTCAGAGGCTTTGAGGCAGGCGTTGGCGGCAAATGTATCACCTGTTTCATCGACATCTAATTCGGCTGGTTTGAGGGCTAATTCCCAGGGGCTATCGGTGAGATACGCTTGCATTTCTCGCAGTTTACCTGGGTTGCTGGTGGCTACAATGAGTGTTGTCATATGATTGAGTTGGGAGTTGGGAATTGGGAGTTAATTAAACCGCAGAGACGCAGAGGACGCAGAGAGAAAGATTGTGAGTATTTTTAGATATTTTTCGGTGACGATTAGCTCGTTCTTGATTTTAGCTAGTTCTGGGCCAGTTTTTGCGGCTTTTCCGCGTCCGGCTCAGAGTCAGAAGGGGATGGTGGCATCAGCGCATCCGTTGGCGACTCAAGCAGGTGTGGAGATGCTGGTGCAGAGAGGGAATGCGATCGATGCGGCAGTAGCAACGACTTTAGCGATTTCGGTGGTGGAGCCATTTTCGGCAGGAATTGGCGGTGGGGGTTTTGCGATCTTGAAGGTGGGGGATCGAGTGGAAACGATCGATTTTCGGGAACGGGCACCCAAAGCAGCATCGCGGAATATGTATCTAGATGCTCAGGGGAAGGTGCGCCCGAACGCTAGTTTGGAAGGGCATTTGGCGGCGGGTGTCCCAGGCACCATTGCAGGGCTAGCAGCGGTACACAAAAAATATGGTAAGTTACCTTGGAGATCGGTAGTAGCTCCGGCAATTAGACTGGCAAGAAATGGGTTTAAGGTGAGCGAACTCTATACTGAACAAGCCAAGTCGAAGCAAAAACTCTTGGCAAGTAATCCCGCAGCCAGAGCAGTTTTTACCGACAATGGGCAACCGCTCCAACCAGGAGATCGGCTGGTGCAAAGAGATTTAGCTCGGACATTAATTACCATCGCCCGAAATCCTCAGGATTTCTACACCGGATCGATCGCCAGTAAGATCGATCGAGATATGCGGACAAATAAAGGGTTAATTACCCGTGCAGATCTCCAAGCTTATCAACCTAAATGGCGCGATCCTCTTTGTGGTAAGTTCCGCCAGTACAATGTCTGTTCGATGGCTCCTCCTTCTTCTGGGGGCGTACACTTACTCCAAATCTTAAATATGATCAGCAGTAAGGATCTTGCCAAAATGGGCTGGCACAGTCCCGACGCGCTCCATCTACTGATTGAATCGATGCGAATTGCCTATGCTGATCGATCTGTCCATCTCGGCGATCCCGATTTTAGCAAAATACCTGTGTCTGCCCTGACAA
>CASBPY010000022.1 GCA_949127675.1 Synechococcales cyanobacterium PMM_0072 | reverse complement strand
GTGTGGGTTCGGCAATCAATAAGCTCAATGATGAATTGGCGATGATTGCAGTAGTTCGTAGTTTGGTTGAAGCTTTGGCTGCTACTCATGCTGCTGTTCGAGTTTAGTCGATTGGTGACGTAGATTGATCGGGTACCCATTAAGCGGCGTTTTTATGCGGGGGTTCCCCCCGCATAAGAAAACGACAAGACAGCGGTGCGCTATGGGCGGGGTTCCCCCGCACATAAAGGCGCAACAAGACAGGGTAGCCCTACAGGTTAATTGTAAAGGTGTCCTTATCTTTTGAAACTAATTCCCCTAAAACCTAAAGCCTAATCTCGATCCCCTCGATCGACAAATACCAGTTAAAATACAGAATAGTCTCCTCGTGATAATGGAACACTTTCTGTGATTTCTAACCTAATTGCTGACTTTCGGATTATTTTTGATCGCGATCCCGCTGCGCGTAACTGGGTAGAGGTTCTGTTCTGTTATCCAGGACTACAAGCTTTGTCGTTACATCGTTTTGCTCATTTGCTGTACACGTTAGGCATACCATTTATTCCTCGATTCATCTCTTATTTATCGCGTTTTTTTACAGGGATCGAGATTCATCCAGGTGCAACAATTGGTAAGGGTGTATTTATCGATCATGGCATGGGTGTAGTAATTGGTGAAACAACAATTATTGGTGATTACGCCTTAATTTATCAAGGCGTTACGTTAGGTGGTACAGGCAAAGAAAGTGGCAAACGGCACCCCACCCTGGGCGAAAATGTAGTGGTTGGGGCAGGTGCAAAAGTATTGGGAAATCTATTAATCGGTAGCAATGTCAGAATTGGCGCGGGTTCGGTGGTGCTGCGCGATGTACCGTCAGATTCTACTGTCGTCGGTATTCCTGGGCGGATTCTGTATCGAGCAGGTGAGAAAATGGGGCCGTTAGAACATGGTAATCTACCAGATACAGAAGCAGAAGTAATTCAGGCATTACTCGATCGAATTGAGAGTTTAGAAAAACAAGTCCAGAAGATCCAAGTCGAACAAACTTGCAATGCGATCGCTCAAGGGATCGAAACTCCATCGGCCGAAGGAATTGAGCTACCACCAAGTTGTCAATTGGAAGATAAAGCGATTCGCCAATTTTTAGATGGTTCAGGAATTTAGTCTTGTGATTTAATTCATAATCCCTTCCAACTTAAGAGATAAACAGTGTTTATTGACCATTCACCATCCACCATTCACCTCTACACTAGCTATCTAATTCTTCACTGGGAAGGGAGCGTAAATTACTTATCTTCTTTGTCTTTACCTTCCAACCGAATCACTCTGCGTCTCAACAACCGAGTTTGACGAGCATTGTCAGCCAGTTCATAATTAAGATCATCATTGTAGGACATCAAGGATTTAAAACCCTCGCGGATCATCAGATTTTGAGTACCTTCAATACTATCAATCCGGTGGCGAAGATCTGTCACATCTTCACGAAGAGCATTGATATTCTGATTCATAGCAGGAATATTCTGTTGCACGAGTTCACGCAACTGAGAAATTTGAGACTCGATCCGGTCTAAACGCTCTTCTGACATATGTTATTGTTGTTGTGGAATTAAGAATTAAGAATTATTTTGAAATACGGCTTTAGGTATCAGCTAAAGCCGTATTTCTATTCTAAATCAATATTGCGAAGTATCTTAATTAGGAACTTGTGAGCTAGATCGATTGTCGAGATAGTTGGACGCTGATAATCGATCGAGGTATGGTAGATGGTGTCAGGTTGCATTAGACTAAAATCAAACCCCGCATTTATCCCAGTAGAAATCTCGACAATGATAAACAAACCATTAGCAGCTCTGTGTTTGGGCTTAGTTTCGCAATTAGGTTATGTACCAGTTAGTCTTGCTGCTAACGAGGCTAAACCTGTAGATAAAATCATTGGCTGCGACCTAATGGTTGCTGGCGGCGGTTTGAGTGGTACGGCTAGTGCTTACGAGGGCTTACTAGCTGGCAAAACAGTCTGTATGACGGAGATTACTGACTGGGTGGGTGGACAAATTACCGCCCAAGGTGTGTCAGCTTTGGACGAACGCCCCACCCAACGTGCTAAAAAATATTTCCCTCGCGGTTATCTGGCATTTCGGCAAAAGATTCAGGATTATTATGGCAAACTAAATCCTGGCGATTGCTGGGTAAGTGAAGCTTGCTTCCTCCCCAAAGATGCTCACAATATTTTGTATGGGATGTTGCGGACAGCCGAGCGCAAAGGTAAAGGAACATTACACTGGTATCCCAATACTGTCGTCAAAAATCTGATTGTTGGCAAACGGGGTGAGGGACAACAAATTAATGGCGTGGTAGCAATTCAACATACTCCCCAACCTGGAGCTGCACCTGTAAACACTGAAACCCTATCCCAGACGATCGAAGATGCTTATAGCTATCGGGATTCGCCAAAGTTTCAGAAGCAGAAGATTATTTTTATTCCACCCTATCGCACACCCAAGCAACAGGCATCTACGCCCGCAAATTGGTACGTGGTTGATGCAACTGAGACGGGTGAATTAGTAGGTTTAAGCGATGTCCCCTATCGGCTCGGACTCGATCCTCGATCTGCTGAGGAACCTTCATCGGCTAGTACTACAGGCGATCCTTACTGCACTCAGGGATTTACCTATCCCTTTGCGATGGAAACTATGGCGACTCCCCAGCCTCAGACACCACCAGCTTTTTATGCACAGTACGCACCCTACTATAGCTACGAACTCAAACGACTAGCTGATTTTGGAGTAGTTTACAGCTATCGGCGGATCTGGAGTCCAGGGGAAGGAAAACCAGCCAAATTCGGCGGGATTAACTATGCAGCTCCCACCCCGGGCGATATCTCCATGCAAAACTGGACATGGGGCAATGATTATCGTCCTGGTAGTGCCCAAGATAACCTGATCCTCGATCGATCCCAACTCCAAGCTGGCAAACAATTGGAACCAGATGGCTGGATGGGTGGGCTTCGCACTGATACCCTCCGCAAAGGCGAAGAAAATGCTCAAGGATTTTATTACTGGTTAGTGGCTGGCGAAACTGATTCCCGCGCCAATCCCGACCCCAAATCACCAAACCACTGGGTCAAAACGCCCAATCTCAACCAACGCTATCTCAGTGGCTTGAATTCGCCGATGGGTACCGCCCACGGTTTGTCCAAATATCCGTACATTCGCGAAGGGCGGAGAATTATCGGTAGACCTAGTTATGGGTACAAGGATGGATTTGTAGTTTCAGAGATGGATATGAGCCGCAATAATCTACTCGACACTAAGAGACTGGCAAACCTCTCCCCAGAACAACAACGTCAGTTACGGGCAGATTTAGCAGGGGATAAGGCATTAAATGTCTTGACTGGAGACACCAATGTACCTACTCGCAATCGATCGACTATTTATGCGGATACAGTTGGGATTGGTCACTATGCGATCGATTTTCACCCCTGTATGCAGAATAGCCCCCACGAGTCCCCCAATAATAGCGAACGAGCGGGTTCGCGCAACGGCGAAGGGCAAGCCTACCCCTTCCAAATTCCGCTTCGCGCCATGATTCCCCAAAAAATTGATAACATGTTGGTAGCTGGTAAAAGTATCGCCACCAGTCATGTCGCTGCTGCCGCCTACCGGGTTCATTCCTTTGAATGGTCTGCTGGTGCCGCTGCTGGTACTACCGCCGCATTTGCCCTCGAACGGGGTCTGACACCCGCTCAAATCGTCGAATCGCTGCCGAACCCATCACC
>CASBPY010000021.1 GCA_949127675.1 Synechococcales cyanobacterium PMM_0072 | reverse complement strand
TAAATAGAATGATAGGTGGAAAGTTTCTGCTTTTACACAGAGAATATGCTGAATTTTTCAGCCTATCTACCTGAATTTGGGTGGATAGGTGGAAAGTTCCCGTCTAATAATAGTTATACGGCACCGCAAAATTTTCAGGAAATTATCCTTTTACAACAATACATTAATATAAACTTCAGTAATTAAGTCAGAAATAGGAGCTTAATATGAATCTTGAAGAGTTGTGGCAGCAAAAAAGCGATCTCGAACTTGAATCGGCTGCTAGAGAGATCGCTGAATACACGGAAGAAGCTCAGCAAGTCATCAGATCAGAAATGAAAAAGCGAGCACTGCCTGAGCCTCCTGCTTTTACAAGAACTGCTTATCAAAGAGAGCCGAACTTAATGGGTAGCCTGTTGGAGAAGGTGAGACTTGATGGTCCTGCTACCGATGGTTGGATGAGATGGATTATTGGAATTCCACTTGCTCTAATTTTTGGGTGGCTACTCCTTGCCTCTTCTACGCATTCGTTTCGTAATATGATTATTGGTGCTAGCATGGTTGGTGGCGTGATTTGGAGCATTTTTACAGCGATTGAGTATGCAAATTGCCATCTCTTATTCCATGAAAAAGGCATAGTGTACGAGCGTCCTAATCAGAAGCAATCTGCTTACTATGATGAACTTCAAATCTGGCAAATAATTACCCAAACTCATGTAGCCTTTGCACCAACTATAACTACACATCTGTATAAACTGAAATTTCCTAGCGGCGATCTAGTTAGAACAACACAGGAGATGATTGGCGAAAAATTACAGCGGATGATAACTCAATATCAGTTACCTCAAATGCTTGAAATCTATAATCAAGGACATCGTATACACATGGGTACTGTTTGCCTTGATCGAAGAGGAATTACGGTTGAGGGAGAAAGTATTCAATGGTCAGGTGTCAGTCACATTGATGTCCTTAAGGGAGTAATGTATGTTTACAAATCAGGAAGTCATGTCGCGCTCTCAAGTACCCCTATTTCAGATATACCCAACCTTTATGTTCTGCTTAATTTTCTAGATCAATTAGGTTATTACAGACTTTAGGAAGTTGCCGCATAACAATCCCAATGCACACCGACTTTCTAGAGGTTGTCGGTCTGAATTTAAGGATTTCTGTAGCGGGTGATTGAAGCCGTTGGGTAGCAATAATTAGGCAGGAGAGTATTTTTCACATGGAAGCCCAGGCAAGATATCGCGTAGAGTGGGCAGTGCCCACCAGCTAGGTTTCAGGGATGATCTATTTTATAAATAACTACACCTACCTACTTATTAGCTCTTATTGCAGTTGCCTTGCAGCCAAAGTTCTAAACTAACCAATAACCATAATTTCACCCCATATCGACCCCAAACATCGCCGCGAAAACTCAACCATTCCTTAATCAGATCCTGATTAAGATAGGGCGAAATTAGTGCCCGCCGACTGAGTAATAGAGATGCTGCTTCACGGTGCCAATATTTGCGAAAACCGAGTTGAACTGGTACCATCATCCCGCTTTTAGGTCGATCAATAATTGTTGCTGGTAATAAGTCGGCTACTGCTTGTTTGAGCACCGCTTTTTCCTGTACTCCTGACAATTTATATGCTGGGGGAATTGTCATACTTAGCTCAACGATCCGGCGATCGAATAGTGGTGAAAGTCCTTGTAATTTAGCTACTTGAGTCAGATTATTTACCTTTGTTAAAATCTGATCTGCACCTTTGAACTTAATATTTAGAGCCATCAAGCGATTGAGATAGCTCATCTCTGAGTTCAAATCCGCCTCAAATATTGACGGCTGCTGAACTTGCTGGAAAATATCTGGCTTGAGCAATTGGGGTAGATCTCCAAAACACTTTTGAAAGGAGTTTAAATATGCTGGCAATGGGTCGTAATTAGTACTTGAATTATATAAACTATCAATTAACATCGGCTGATTTTTCGGCCCGCCAAAACAGGGATCACCACCCTCACCATTAAGCGTGACAGCGACATCATTACTAGCTAATTTGCCGATTAATAAATTTGGAACTGTGAGTGGATCGCCAATTGGATCGTCTAAATCTGCCATTGTCTGCGGCAATTGTGCCCACATATCTTTGAAGCTAATTTCTAACACATGATGGTGAGTCTGACAATGGGTTGCTACCATCTGGGAGAACTCCAATTCATTCGCAGATTCAGAGCCAAAATGAATCGAATAAGTATGCACTGGTGCATCATGCAATTGGGCAGCGAGGGCGGTAATACAACTAGAGTCTAATCCCCCAGATAAAAATACCCCAACTGGTGCCTGGGCTGGTAAATATTCGCGCACAACTTGCTCTAATTGCGATCGCAATTTATCGCCATGCCATGCGAGTGACTCCTGCTCGATTACCTGCTGCTCTAACTGCCAATAATGATCAATCTGCCCTCCAGGTAATTTGAAGATGGTACCTGGACGAATTTCCCGCACATCCTGCCACATTGTCCGATCACCTGGGACAAAAGCACAAGTTAAATAATCTCTGAGGGCGATCGGATCGAGCTGATTCGATCGATAGGGGTTTAGACTACTTAACTGGGACGCAATCCAACATGTCTCACCCGTGGTGTAGTAAATCGTCCTCGCGCCCACAGGATCGCGCACTAGTAAAAGTTCACCCAATTCCAGATCGCAAATTGCCAACCCAAACATCCCTTCCAGTAGTTTCGGCGTTGCGATTTCCCACCGTTCCCACAGTCTGGCTACCAGATCGAGATCGTTAATTTCTGCGGTGAGCGTGAGATCTAGCTTGGTTGCAAGCTGCTGGCGATTGCTCAACCACAGATCCCCTAGCACCAAAAATCTACCACTAGGGCTGCGGGTGTAACCATTCCCAGTGTTGACGATCTCCAACTGTTCGTCACACCACAAAGATTTCCCGACTAAGCCCTTACCCCAAGCAACTAACCAGCGACTAGGGACGGAAGGAGTTCGGGCTGGTTGATTGCGTCTAAATATCACCAAAACCCCCAGCAATAACTGAATCAAAGTTTGTGAATGCCATTGAATGTTAAAGTGTTTGCTTAAAATGTAGTGAGATCAGCATCTTAGAACATTTTTGACTATCTACCCTCCGATCGAAGCCCTAGCCCCGAATTATGAATAAACCCACGCCCATCGATCGCATGACATTTGCGACTAAACTAGCCTACGGAGCGGGAGATGCAGGCGCAGCAATTACCTCAATTATGTTGCTCTCCTATTTATCTCCTTTTCTGACAGATGTCGCCCATCTATCCCCAGGATTAGCTGGGCAAAGTCAACTAGTGGGCAAGATTTGGGATGCTGTAAATGACCCGATGGTCGGGGTTTTGAGCGATCGAGGTCAGATCTTTAGCGACAAAATTAGGCAGCGGTGGGGGCGCAGGTATCCGTGGATGTTGTGGGGGGCGATTCCGTTTGGAATTTTCTTTGCACTCCAGTGGATTGTGCCGTTTCCAGAAACCAATCAATGGGGCTTATTTGCTTTTTACACGTTAATTTCGATTGCATTTAATACTTTTTTCACGGTTGTAAATTTACCCTACACTGCCCTCACCGCCGAACTGACGCAGGATTACCACGAACGCACCAGTTTAAGCAGTTTTCGCTTTACATTTTCAATTGGTGGCAGTATCATCGCCCTATTACTGGCGCGGACTGTATTTCAAACTATTCAGACACCAGCCACTCAATATCTGACGATTGGGATAATTTGTGCGGTGATTTCCGTATTCCCGATATTTTGGTGTGTGTTTGGTACATACGCTCGATCGCAAGCAGTATTAGCCCAGCATCCAGAGGAAGCCGAACCCGTTACTGGATCTCTAATCTCAGAATTGCAGATCGTATTTAGCAATCGACCATTTCTATTTGTAGTGGGGATTTATCTCTGTTCATGGTTTAGTCTCCAACTGACGGCGGCGATTATTCCCTACTTTGTGGTGAGTTATATGCGCTTACCCCAGCAAGATTCACCCCTAGTGATCCTCGCCGTCCAGGGTACAGCCTTAGGGATGTTGTCAGTGTGGAACTGGATCTCTCAAAAAGTAGGCAAAAAAGTGGCGTATTTGATGGGAACTAGCTGCTGGATCGTCGGTCAGGGGGGGCTATTTCTGCTTCAGCCAGGTCAAACTACGTTGATGTATGTATTTGCTATTTTGGCTGGTGTGGGCGTGTCTACGGCTTATTTGATTCCCTGGTCGATGTTGCCAGATGTAATTGAGTTTGACGAGTTGCGGACGGGACAACGGCGGGAGGGAATTTTCTATAGCTTGATGGTATTCTTGCAAAAAATCTGTCTGGGTTTTGCTGTGGCTGGAGTGCTCCAAAGTTTAGAGTGGAGTGGCTACTTACGGCCGACTGCGGCGATTGCTGCACCCGTCCAACCGGAGGCTGTCTTAAACGCGATTCGATTAGCCATCGGCCCAGCACCAACAATCTCGCTGATCTGTGGTCTAATTCTCGCTTATTTTTATCCGATTACCCGCGAGATGCACCAACAAATTGTCCTCCAACTTCAGGAACGCCGCGAACAAACACAGGATCGGGGTAATCGCTAATTCGTGCGAGCAGTCTGGACACATTTGGAGCATAAACAATAAAAATGTGTCCAGATTATCGGTTAAATGATTGGTAGAGAATACAGCCAAATTAGCTCGAACTTTAATAGTTGGAATCCATCCGCCAGTCAGCTTCTGGAACGAGCCGATAAATATTATTTTCTCTTTGCATCATATTGTATC
>CASBPY010000020.1 GCA_949127675.1 Synechococcales cyanobacterium PMM_0072 | reverse complement strand
GCGGAGATCTACCCACCCCACCCTACGGGCACCCCTCCACTTCCTACGGAAAGGCTACGCCAACGGAGGGGATTTCCCTAGTGTCCGCCCACACCCAGATAAGTTTCGATTACTTTGGGATCTTTGAGTAAGTCAGCAGCAATACCTTCGTGCTTGACAATGCCAGTATCTAGAACATAAGCTCGATCGGACATTGCGAGAGCTTTCTTAGCATTTTGCTCCACTAGGACAATTGCCGTACCATTTTGATTGATTGCTTTAATTTGTTTGAGTACGTCAGTTACTAAAGCGGGTGAAAGTGCTGCGGATGGCTCGTCTAACACTAATAATTCAGGATCGAGCATCAGTGCTTTGCCCATTGCTAACATTTGACGTTCTCCACCTGAAAGCGTCCCCGCCCGTTGTTTGCGGCGTTCGGCGAGTCGTGGAAACATCGTAAAGATTTTTTGCTTGAGCTGCTTGAGATCGCTAGAGCGGATAAAACCGCCCATATCGAGATTTTCTTCGATCGTCAGTGACTTAAATACATTCGAGATTTGGGGCACATAACACATCCCCTTCTGTACGATTCGATCGGATTTTAGTCCACCAATTTCTTCACCTTTGAAAGTAATCGTTCCACTATGGGGTGTCAACAGCCCAAAAATAGTTTTCGCCAAAGTAGATTTTCCCGCCCCATTTCCACCAATCACTGCGACTAGTTCACCTGGTTGCACAACAAAATTAATCCCATTGAGGATATCTGAACCAGGCATATAGCCAGCGCGGACATCATTAACTACTAGCAGTGGAGCATTGGTTAGCATTAGTGGGGTCGATCGATAGTGGTTACTCAATTTTAGTAGAAAGAGTCGATCGCTAAATAAATTTATACCAATAGTTGTGGGTTTTACAGCCTTGGCGGTTGCTATATTAAGAGAAGATCCGATCGATCTCGGCACTAAAGCCAGGTAATAATGGTGAAATAAGCTTATCCCCTGCCAACAGCGTCGCCACCAATTGCAGTTGGGCATCAATCCGCCGATAGATTTCTAGCGTTTGTAGTTGCCAATTGACAATCCAATACTCTTGCACGCCATAGCGAGAATATAACTTCAGCTTGACGCTCTTATCACGTTGTTCGTTTTGTTCGCCAGCCGATAGAACTTCTACCATCAACTCTGGCGCGACAGTAAAGTGTCCCGCTGCATCGATACCTCGCTCTAACCGTGCTTGACTCGCCCACACCACATCAGGAATCACCGCGTCAGTCGGGGTGAAAATCACACCAGGAGTTTGAAAAGGTTTACCTAATTTAGTCTCTCTCGACCAAAATTCTAGTTCAAAGTGGATATTACCACCAACGCTTTGATGGCGAATATGGGGAGCGCGAGTCACAAATAGTTCTCCTGCAATAATTTCATGCCGCAGCCAGCCGCCATCATCGGGCATAACATCGAGATCTGCGGTTGTCCAGTAGAGAGAATTAGCAATCATCGGTTTTACTGGTAAACTCTGCTTTGATTATAATCTATCCACTTTGGCTGAATTTACTTAAATCCAAACTTACGCAGAATCTGCTTTTCTTTTGCCGCTATCTCGATAAATTTTGACTTTTCTTTAGCAGTCAGTTTCCAATTTACTCGTCGCGAACTAAATTCTCCAGAATTCCATTCAACTACTGGTTGACCGTTGCGAAAGCCAACTCCACCCGTCCCTTCCCACAGCGAAAGTTGAACTAATTTACCTTTTTTAAAGATGCTCACCCCGTTCGGTATATCATCAGCACTAGTTCTGAGAAACACTGGACTACCATTAAAAATACAGAGATCATAACTAATCTTTGCCCCACTTTCTTTAACTGAGATCCTTTTCTCTTTGCATTTTTCGCTACCGACACGATTAAATTCAGCCAACTCGGTTTTGATAAAGTTATCATAACTATCAGCTAGTGCTGACAAGGGCATTCCGAAGCTTAATCCTAGTGTGATCGAAGCCAATAATATTCTGTACATGATAGAGATTAGTTGATTAAAAAAGCTGTTGCTTGCCCTTACTTAAATTCCAGCCATGTCCTGACTGATTCTGGCACGTTAATCCAGTTCGTTTAGAGAGACAACTAAATTCTTGACTACGCCACATTTTACCGTAGGCTAAAACTGGATGTTTAGGATCTCTACCGATCGTATCGCCGTAGCAGCCACGTTTACTAATGCCCGTAGTTGACATCATAAATCGGTACCCCCAATCTAGATCACAATCTTTTGGCCGTGGTGGAATTTTTGCAGCTATGGTACCGATTTCACAATCTAAACCATACAGACTACTAGCGGCACAGTGAATATTACCAGAAGGTACCTGAAAATAATAAATTTCTTCAGATGCGCTCGATTGGCAGACAATAATATTAGCTAGGGCTAGCCCAATTGCTACTCCTAGCGGAGATGGGTGAACTAGTTTCATCAAAGACAGCTTTGGTACTTATTATAGTTAAGCAAAAATAGCTACCTTCTGATGAAGATAGCTATAAATATTAACGGGATACCCGTCTAAAAACCATCGAAATCAAGGCTTAATAATCGCCGTAGTCATTGCCGCCCATCGGACCGCCAGCACCAGCACCACCGTCTTTAGGCTCTGGTTTGTCAACGATGATGCACTCAGTCGTGAGGATCATTGCGGCGATCGAAGCTGCATTTTGTAACGCCGAACGAGTGACTTTCGCAGGGTCAACGATACCAGCTTCAAACATGTCTACAAATTCATTTGTTGCAGCGTTGTAGCCAACATCAAATGCTTTTTCTTTGACACGTTCAGCGATGATTGCGCCGTTTTGACCAGCATTTTCAGCAATCCGTTTGAGGGGAGCTGAGAGGGCGCGGGTCACGATTAATGCACCAGTTAATTCCTCATCTTTGAGGTTAGCTTGTGCCCAAACTTCCAACTCAGGGGAGAGGTGAGCTAGGGTTGTACCACCACCAGGAACGATTCCTTCTTCAACTGCGGCTTTAGTTGCATTGATTGCATCTTCAAGACGTAATTTACGGTCTTTCATTTCGGTTTCGGTAGCAGCACCAACTTTGATCACTGCAACACCACCAGCTAATTTAGCTAGACGCTCTTGAAGCTTCTCTTTGTCGTAGGAAGAATCGCTTTCTTCCATTTGACGACGGATTTGCTCACACCGAGATTTAACAGTCGCTTCATTGCCTTCAGCAACGATCGTGGTGCTATCTTTAGTGATAGTAATCCGACGGGCTTGTCCGAGGGATTCTAGTTTAGTAGCGTCTAGTTTCAAACCAGCATCTTCAGTTACTAGTTGACCGCCAGTCAATACTGCGATATCTTCTAGCATCGCTTTGCGTCGATCTCCAAAACCAGGAGCCTTAACTGCTGCAACGTTTAATACGCCACGGAGACGGTTAACAACTAAGGTTGCTAGAGCTTCTTTTTCGATGTCTTCAGCTAAGATTAACAAAGGACGACCAGAACGAGCCACTTGCTCCAGAATTGGCACGAGATCCTGAACCAAGTTGATTTTCTTGTCAGTAATCAGAATGTAAGGCTGTTCGAGAACTGCTTCCATCCGCTCCATGTCAGTAGCGAAGTAAGGGGAGATATAACCCTTGTCGAAGCGCATCCCTTCAGTGATTTCTAGTTCGGTAATCATCGACTTACCTTCTTCTAGAGAGATAACGCCTTCTTTACCAACTTTGTCCATTGCATTCGCAATCATTTCGCCGACTTCGTTGTCGTTACCAGCGGAGATCGATGCTACTTGAGCGATCGCTTTGGAATCTTCGACTGGTTTAGCATGAGCAGCGATTTTCTCAACGAGGAAACCAGTTGCTTTGTCGATACCGCGCTTGAGGGCGATCGCATTTGCACCAGCCGCAACGTTGCGTAAACCTTCTTTAACGATCGCGTGAGCTAGTACAGTAGCTGTAGTAGTACCGTCGCCAGCAGCGTCGTTAGTTTTGGAGGCTGCTTGACGAATCAAGGCAACACCAGTGTTCTCGACGTTATCTTCGAGTTCGATTTCTTTAGCAATGGTCACACCATCATTGACGATTTGGGGTGCGCCAAATTTCTTTTCTAGGACGACGTTACGACCTTTAGGACCGAGGGTAACTGCTACCGCTTCAGCCAAGATGTCCATCCCACGTTCCAACGCGCGACGAGCATTTTCGTTGTATATAATTCGCTTTGCCATAATCTTTAATTTTAGGAGTGAGGTGAAATGTTCGTTGACGAGACAATCTAGCCGACTACAGCCAGGATGTCTTTTTCAGATAACAGAACATATTCGTCGCCGCCGAGCTTCACGTCGGTACCAGCGTATTTGGAATAAAGAACTTTGTCGCCGACTTTGACTTCTGGCTCTTGACGGGTACCGTCTTCATTGCGTTTGCCAGGACCAATTTGAACGATTTCGCCGATTTGGGGCTTTTCTTTAGCTGTATCAGGTAGAAGAATACCACCTGCGGTTTTTTCTTCGGACGCGCTGACCTTAACGAAGACGCGATCGGCTAAAGGCTTGACTGTAGATACTGTTAACGATACTGATGCCATAATTATTATGAGTATTTAGCACTCTCAACTGCTGAGTGCTAATTTATCCGATCGCAGTGTGGCATCGCAAGCAAGGGTTAAGTACGGGTTCCCGCACGATCAAATGTTGTTTGACGTTTTGAGGTGTTATTGTTTCATGTAAATTGATGGAGATAATTTGCTCGATCAATTTTTGCAAACCCTAGCATCTTGGCATCGAGTCGCCGCCAATGGGATGGTGAATAATTTTAAAATTTCTAGGATTTTTTGTGTAGGATGACGCTAATCTAGACTGACACAATCCCTTTTAATGATGACTCCCGAACAGATCCAAGAGATTAGTCGCCTGCGTAGTTTAAATCTCTCACCCAAACAAATCGCCCGCAATTTAAAGTTGCGTCCAGCAGCCGTAACCGAGGTGATCCGCCAACAAGCTGCAACTTTGGCACTAGTTCGAGCTGAACGAGGGGAAGTTGCGCCACTGTACAATTGTCTGGTGAATTCTTCTGTAGCTAAGGCTTTAGTTGCAGATGTCCCTAAATTCACTGGTAATGTGAATGGATTTGCACAAGTATTTGTCGCTCGGATCGATCGACAGAAACTAGTAGTTTGTAGTTATTTGGTAGATTATTGGTGCCTGGGGGTAAAAGATGCACTGGCACCGAAAAAAATGGATCGGCTAGAATACGAGGCAACGATCAAATTCACGTCCCACAATTTTAGTGAAGATTTTGAAGAAATAACCCTAGCACAAGCTCAATCGATCGTATTTGGCGCAGTAGACTATGCATCTGGATTAGGTTTCGATCCACACCCAGATTTTACACAGGCAAAACCTCATTTAGGTCCACGCTTAGATCATCTGACCAAAATCGAGTTTGGACGAGATGGTAAGCCCCACTATATTAATGGACCATACGATCAACCCGATCGAATTATCGCCACGTTGAATCAATCTGTTGGTAAAGGCAATTATGACTATCTGATTGGATCTGGAGACTTCTAATCGTATTACAATGCCTCTATCAAGCTGCCCGCTCCCTACTAGTTGAAATCACTTTATGCAAGTCAAAGCCGCCGTCGCCTTCCAATCTGGTAAACCGCTGGAAATTACTACTGTTAACCTCGCCCCACCTCAAGCGGGAGAAGTATTAGTCGAAATCAAAGCCACCGGAGTCTGTCACACCGATGCTTTTACCCTTTCGGGAGCCGATCCAGAAGGCTTATTTCCAGCGATCTTAGGCCATGAGGGGGCGGGAGTAGTTGTGGAGATTGGAGCGGGTGTCACCAGCCTTGTACCAGGCGATCGAGTGATTCCGTTATATGTACCTGAGTGCCGCAATTGTAGCTACTGCACCAGTGGCAAAACCAATCTCTGTCAAGCAATCCGGCTCACCCAAGGGCGGGGGGTGATGCCCGATGGGAGTAGTCGCTTTTCATATCAGGGCGAGATGTTGCATCACTACATGGGTACGTCTACTTTTGCAAACTATACGGTGGTGCCTGAAATTGCCCTCGCCAAGATCCGCCCCGATGCACCGTTTGAAAAAGTCTGTTTGATTGGATGCGGAGTCACTACCGGAATTGGCGCGGTGATTAATACTGCCAAAGTCGAGCCAGGTGCCAATGTCGTTGTATTCGGTTTGGGTGGAATTGGGCTAAATGTGATTCAAGCGGCACGAATGGTGGGCGCAAACATGATTATCGGCGTTGACATCAATCCCGCCAAACGTCCCCTAGCGGAAAAATTGGGGATGACTCATTTTGTGAATCCCAAGGAAGTCGAAAGAGATCTAGTCCCCTATTTGGTAGATCTAACTAAAGGTGGGGCTGACTACAGTTTTGAATGTATTGGGAATGTCGATTTGATGCGCCAAGCCCTCGAATGCTGTCACAAGGGTTGGGGTGTGAGTGTGATTGTGGGGGTCGCTGGAGCAGGTAAAGAAATCGCTACCAGACCCTTTCAATTAGTCACTGGACGAGTGTGGAAGGGTACCGCTTTTGGTGGGGCAAAAGGGCGGACAGATGTACCAAAAATCGTTGATTGGTATATGGATGGCAAGATTAATATCGACGATCTAGTCAGTGAAATCATGCCGATCGATCGAATCAATGATGCTTTTGACAAGATGCATCGAGGTGAATCAATTCGATCGGTGCTGACTTTCTAGTTGATTAGCCCCACCTTGACCGATCGAGTCTTCACCCCCTAAAATAAAAGAACGGTCTGGCTGCGACGTTGGTGACTGCCAATAACGTTTTTTGATCTATGCTTGAATTTTTTACGGGAACTTATGTTGTTCTAGCGGCAGTAGACTGAACCAGTATTCAGAAACTATAAGCACGAACTTCCGGTACCCACCTGGTTTTAACCAGGTCATAAACTGAGGTAAGACGGCGTTGCGGTTGACCTAAATATTTAAGAAGAGGCTCTAAGTGTTAATGCTTAGGGTTTCTTTTTGTGAATAGTGAATAGTGGATAGTGGATAGGGGTTAGATACAAGTTTTGCTGATAAAGTGGATCAAAAGACATTTAATTGAGATTTAGAAGATCATGACACCACAGGATTTGATGAAGCAGGAAGTTGGTAAGGCTGCTGCGGCGCGGGTACAGTCGAATTCGATCGTGGGATTGGGTACTGGTTCGACTACGGCATTTGCGATCGAGTATATTGGCAAACGCTTGGCGGCTGGGGAAATTACCAATGTCAAAGGAATTCCGACATCCTTCCAAGCCACAGTCTTGGCGAGACAGTATGGTATCCCCTTGACTACTTTAGATGAAGTCGATCGGATTGATATTGCGATCGATGGTGCTGATGAAGTCGATCCCAATAAAAACCTGATTAAAGGTGGTGGTGCAGCGCATACTCAAGAAAAAGTAATCGACGCGCTGGCGGCTCAATTTATCGTAGTTGTTGATAATACTAAACTAGTTGATAAATTAGGTTCTACTTTCTTACTACCTGTGGAAGTAATTCCAATGGCTGTAACTCCAGTGATGAAAGCAATTGAAAAACTAGGTGGTAAACCTCAACTGCGAATGGGGATCAAAAAAGCTGGCCCAGTTGTTACAGATCAAGGTAATTTAGTAATTGATGTGAAATTCGACTCGATCGACAATCCGGCTGAATTGGAAAAGACGCTCAATAATATTCCTGGTGTACTTGAAAATGGTCTGTTTGTTGGTGTTGCAGACTTAATACTAGTTGGAGAAGTTAAGGGCGATCAAGTTATCATCAAAGAAATGTAAAATTAGGAGCTATCGTAACCAGCAATTCGCAGCCAAATTGCGAGAGTTAGGAATCGATCCAGACAATATTTAGTTACAGAAAAAGAAGAGGTGAAAATTATCAGTCTTCACTTCTTCTTTTATACTTGTTAAAGTCACATCGATCTAGTCGATCGTTCTTTTACCAGTGAATTTGAGCTTCGCAGGTTCAGGATTGCTGCCGATGTTTCGAGCAACACTACCAACAGCTTCCCGTCCAGCATTTACTTTTTCAGGGAATACGCCATCATTGGGATGGAGCAGCGTAGTTTCGCCTTTAGGCATGATCCGGAAAACTTTGTAATCAGTGATTTTGAACTTACGCAGTTGGGTACCAAGCGCGAGACACTGTTCTTTCCGTGCCATGTACAAGAGGTTTTCCCCTGATACCATCGTCGCTGCGCCACCAGTAGGCATTTCAAATACTTGTTGCTTGGTACTAGTCCAAGTAATCGCATATTTTTCTTCGACATCGGCTTTGCTGAGTAAGCCACCAGTGCTACCACCAAAAATTGGTGTTTTGCCCGTTAGTTTGATTGCCATAAAACTACTCGTTATAGGGTTTTCGTCATAGTACCACTCAGCTCGATCTCGATCGCTATCTCGTCAAGAACTGTAACAGTTGGGCAGGATCCTAAAGGAGTTGAGAGTTGTTAAACTAGTATCTTCTAATCGCTTCGTTTTCGCCTCGTAGTCACTATGTCCATATCAGCTAATTTCCAGGTCGATCGTCATGACTAATCATCCTACTCTGATTTCTTTATCTATTGCACCTGGGCGGGTTTTGCGGGGTAATCACGCGCTCACAGAAGGGATTGAGTATATCCTTAAACTGGGTCAACGTCCACTGATCATTGGTGGAGAACATAGTTTAGCTCTGAGTCAATTGCATGTATTATTTGACCGACCCGAATTGGAAATCGCCCAGATCAGCTATACTCCAGACTGTTGTGAGACTAGTCTCGATCGGTTAATTCAAGCCACATCAGCACATCAAGCTGATTTGATTATCGGGATTGGTGGGGGTAAATGCCTCGATACAGCTAAATTAGTAGCCCATCGCTGTCAGCTACCGATCGTGACGATTCCCACGACTGGAGCTACTTGTGCCGCTTGGACGGCATTGTCAAATATCTATTCTGAGTCGGGGGCATTTCTATATGATGTTAGTCTGGCTCAATGTCCAGATTTATTAATCCTAGATTATGGGATCGTCGCTACAGCACCATCAAGAATGCTAGTAGCTGGAATCGGGGATGCGATCGCTAAATGGTACGAAGCTTCAGTCAGTAGTGGTCATTCATCCCAGACGTTACTGATCGCCGCAGTTCAACAGGCGCGGGTACTCAGAGATATTCTATTCCAAAAGTCGGCAGCCGCGATCGCCGATCCTGGTGGCGCAGACTGGCAAGAAGTCGTCGATGCCACCGTTTTGCTCGCAGGGGTAATTGGCGGGCTAGGTGGTGCCCAGTGTCGCACGGTAGCTGCTCACGCTGTCCACAATGGTCTCACACATCTCCCTGGCAGTCATCACGCCTTACATGGCGAAAAAGTGGCTTATGGAATTTTAGTCCAATTGAGACTACAGGAAATGCTTCAGGGAGACCAATTAGCCGCTACCGCTAGAGCGCAATTACTTGATTTTTATACCGAAATTGGGCTGCCGAAAACTCTAGCGGATTTGGGTTTGAGTGAAATTACGATCTCTCAACTACATCATGGAGCGACATTAGCTTGTCAAGCTGATTCCGACTTGCATCGGTTGCCCTTTGCGGTAGTCCCAGAACAATTGGTAGCAGCGATGGTATCGACCACAATTATCGAACGGATGGCTGAAGTTGAGCGGGTCAACGATCGCTAATTTTGATAGGAACACCAATCACTCCAGCTCCCTGGATATAATTTGGCTGGCTCGATCCCAGCCAAATGCAGGGAAAATAAATTGACACAGGCTGTCACCCCTGAACCGCAATAAACGATCGGTTCTAGATCGGGCGAAATTGCTGACCAACGCCGTTGATGTGCTTCCACAGGCAACGCAAAGCCTTCGGGGGTAGACACGCCTTGCCAGGGATAATTGACTGCACTGGGGATATGTCCGGCGACGGGATCGATCGGTTCGGTGTTGCCCAGATATCGATCGGGTTCGCGGGAATCAATTAGGATATGCGCTGGTGAATCTGGAACAGTTCTAACTAGATCAATATCAACAGTCCAATTTGGCTGAATTTGCGGCTGAAAGTTGCCAAGAACAGGGATTGGAGATCGATCGGCAGTGACGGCATAACCAGCTTTGACCCAGTTACTATAACCACCATCGAGGATCGCGACGCGCTCGTGTCCGTAATAACGCAACAGCCACCACAACCTTGCTGCAAAAGCAAACCGCGAATCATCATAAGCGATGACGAGGGTATCAGCATTAATCCCCATTGCGGCTAATTTGGCACCCAGGACTCGATCGTCCGGCAATGGGTGTCTACCGCCATGTGTCTGGGCTGGACTCGATAAATCTTGATTTAGGTCTAAATATTCAGCTCCAGAAATGTGGGCGGTTTGATATTGTTGTCTACCCAAATTAGGGTCGCCCAGTGCGAATCGGCAATCGATAATCTTAATATCTATGATCGAATTTTCTGCGAGGTAACTATTTAGTAAATCTGCTGTAACTAGCGAAGAATCAAGCATTTTATTAGTTGATAATTTTTAATTGATAATTAGGTTGTTAACAGCTAAATCCTGCCCCCAATCCGATAGCCTTTCCCGTAAACAGTCTGAATCAACTCTGCCGATCCCATGATTTCGATTTTACGCCGTAGGAGACGAACTAGCGCAGCGAGAACATTACTATTCGGCGGATTATTTTCGCCCCAGAGATGTGCTTGAATTTGTTTATGGGTGACGACTTGTCCAGAGTGCTGCATTAGATAGCCGAGGAGTTGAGTTTCTTTTTCTGAGAGTTCGATCGTTTGCCCCTCCAGATAGACAAGTTGATTATCTAGATCCAGTTCTAAATTATCTACCTGAAGTTTAGCGGGAGTAGGATCGGGATCTAAGATCTGCACGCGCCGTAATAGCGCGCGAACTCTGGCGAGTAACTCCCGCAGTTCAAATGGCTTGACTAAATAGTCATCAGCACCTGCATCCAGTCCGATTACTCGATCGTCGAGGGTATCCTTAGCTGTTAAAAATAAGACTGGAGTAGGGTCACTGCGATCGCGTAGTTGTTGACAAATTTGTAACCCAGTAAAATGAGGTAACATCCAGTCTAAAATTAGCAGATCGTAATTACCTGTATTAGCTAATTTACCACCAGCGCGACCATCGATCGCCACATCCACAACATAGCCTTCCCTAGTCAACAAGCGACTTAGTGGCTCTGTCAGAGCAGGTTCATCATCAACTAGCAAAATTTTCATTTCAGGTTTTTTTAAACAGATGAACGATCCTGTCTGCTGCGAGGGTATGATAAGAGCGGTTGGAGATCTAAATTGCCTGTAACATAGTTTTGTTATTTTGATTTATATCTGATCTAGTTAGCAACCAATTTTAGTAAACCCTTTATATTCCCCTTAGTTCAAGGCGTAAGTTCAGGTTATGCAACCACCAATTCCATTGGGAACATTGCTTCAACAGCGTTACCGCGTGACCAAAATATTAGGTCAGGGGGGATTTGGGCGCACTTATTTATCTCAAGACACTGGTTGTTTTGATGAGATGTGTGTACTCAAAGAATTTAGTCCCAACGATCGCGGTCGAGATGCACTCAAAAAGTCTAAAGAGTTATTTCAGCGCGAAGCTCAAGTATTGTACCAAATTAATCATCCCCAAATTCCTAAATTCCGGGCCAACTTTGAAGAGCAAAAACGCCTCTTTTTAGTGCAGGAGTATGCAGAAGGTAAAACAGTCGCTAAATCTCTTAGCGATCGATTAAAGAATAATCAAACTTTCAAAGAAGCTGAGGCAGTTAAATTTCTTCAAGATATGTTGCCTGTGCTCACCCATATTCATGGGATGGGGATTATTCACCGTGATATCTCTCCTGACAATATCATTTTTCGCGATCGAGATAAGCTACCAGTTTTGATTGATTTTGGGGTCGTAAAAGCTGGAGTTACACAACTTGAGGTCTCTACCCAAATTCACCAAGGAACAACGGTGGGGAAAGCAGGCTACGCCCCTGGAGAACAACTCCAAACTGGCGAAGCCTATGCCAATAGTGACTTGTATGCCCTCGCAGTTACGGTAGTTGTGATGATGACTGGACGGAAACCCGAAAGTCTGATTGATAAGAGCACCATGACCTGGAAATGGCATCAATGGGTACCAACCCTTACACCTTGGTTTGCCAAAATTCTTAATAAAATGCTCAGTAGGGTACCAAATAGCCGCTATCAATCAGCGACTGAAGTACTACAAGCTTTGCGATCTGTGTCAGATTTTGTGGGAACAACAGCAGAGCAGAGCGGTAGCTTTATCCCCCCAACTGGGATCAATCGCCCTGCAACAGGTATTAATAGCACGAGTTCAGTACCGCTTTCCCGCGTTGGTAGAACCACCTCAGTTACCTCTAGTTCCAGGAATAGCAAGATCCAGCCGCCCCAAAATCCATTACGGGGCATTTTAAATACCCCCTGGGGGGTTGGACTCGGAGCAGCAGCCGCAACAGTGTTGTTTATTCTAATCCCGCTCTTTTTGGTGAGTAAGTCAATTACCACACCAAATAATGTTATCAAGTCGCAACCACCGACTGTTGCTACCACTACGCCTACCCCCGAAGTTGTAGCAACTCCACCTAGTCCAATCGTACCAGTAGTTATCCCTGTAGATCCAACTCCACCGCCAGCAACTACTCCAGCAACATCTGATATTGCTGAGATGCTGCTGGTAGAAGTAGACAAGCCAACGATCAAAGAAGGGGTGTTAAATTCTCCACAACCAATCGCTTTTCGACTGACTCCTGCGGCTGGACAACAGCTTAAAACAACGTTGATCGGTATTCCAGCAGGGGCAACGATGAATGTCCTTGCAACCAGCCCCACAGGGGTAGATACTGTCGCTAAAGGTACTGTTAATTGGCAGGGTGTTATTACCACAGCTAGCGAGTATCGGGTCGAAATCGTCCCGCCTGCGGGAGTCGCTACCAGTAACTATCGATTAGAAGTAAATTTGATTGGTTCTAGCTCTACAGCTACGCCAGTTGCTCCGGCTGTTCCGGTTGCTCCGGTTGTTCCGGCTCCGGTGAAGTGAGACTGGGGGACTGGGTTCAATTGTTGGGTGTGTTGGGTTTCATTCTTCAACCCAACCTACAGATCTATCATTGACACTCCTCGACCTGAAGGTACGAGGATTCTTGGCTCAAAGAAACCACTTAGATTAGATACCTTGCAGTGTCTAACCCAGAGCTGGGATTCTCCCCAAGCGTTACTTAGGGTATGCCCTACCCTAGTTGGATTGCTCCAAGTCCTTT
>CASBPY010000019.1 GCA_949127675.1 Synechococcales cyanobacterium PMM_0072 | reverse complement strand
TACTCTGGCAAACCCTTGATATAATCCCTGATTGTCTCTGAAACCTTTCGATCTGTCTTGGCTGCATACGATAAAATCCTCTCATATTCCTTGTCGGATCACATCACCCTTAGCATTTTTTTCCGTTGCATACTAGTTCTATTTAGTGCTATAATTATAGCATCAAAACTACCGCTGACCTGATTCGTTACTCATCGTGGAGCCGAAATTCTGGGCAAGGGTTTGTACCTTGAAAACATAATGTATAGGGTTCCAGTGAGGAGAATTGCATTTCGCAATCCCGTTCGCTGGGTAAAACATTGTACGGAAAAAGGGTAAACACTTAGATTCATCTAATTGATTTTACGAAACAACGGTGAGTACGCATCGTTGCTGCTTGTGGAGGCTTAGGTGATACCCTGCCCGTGAAGCAAGAAACTCTGGTTGCGAAGCCAGAAGCTCCCGCTAGATCGTTACTCCGTAGGGCTTTGCCCCAGCGAAGCTGTATAGCGGCGAGAGTTGTCACACCTGAATCCAGCAACGCCAAGACTTGCCCTTCAGATCGATAAGATTCTTGAATGATGGTACCGATCTGAAATAATACTTAGGTAATAATCAACAGATCTATCTACCCTTTCCAAATCTGCTCTAACACATCTGAAGGTGGAATATCCGCGATTTTACCCGTCCGAGATTTGATTGAGATCGATCGACCATTATTAGGTAGTAGTTTAGTGGGATCGCTAGGGCCAAATAACGCGATCGTATAAGTACCAACAGCCACAGCTAGGTGCATGGGGGCACTATTCGTGCAGAGCATCAGATTAGCACCTGCGATCATCGCAGCCAATTTACCGATATCTGTTGGACTAATTACTTTTAAATCAGGACAGACAGCCAGAAATGAATTGATAAACTCGCCGTCATCAGGGCCTTTGATGATGACTACGGGGATACTTGGTTGACGAGTCTGCAAATCTTTGATGATTTGCTGCCACTGGATTACTGGATAAATTTTATCCATACCCAGTTTTTGCGATAACTTACTCGCGCCACCGTGAATTAACACATAACCACTATCCTTAATGCCCAGCCGCTGCTGTTCGGCTTCTGCCCAGTCAATATCTGCTTTTGGCACGTTTACGCCTAAATCAGGACAAGGATCGGTTACGCCCAGACCTTTGACCAAATCGTGATACATCTGCGACGCATATTGGTCGAGATTTAAAGTAACAGGATTAGAGAGAAATAATTTACTAATACCAGTATCAAACCCAATCCTGACCGGAATACCAGTCAACCACAGCAAAAAGCCGACCCCAAATCTTCGACCTAAAGACATGGCGACATCGTACTCTCGATCGCGCAAAATACCTAACAAGTTTCCCCAATCAGCGGGACCATTTACATCTTTGAAGTCGAACGAAATTACCTTGTCAACAGACTTGGAAACGCGATATGCTGCCGTCGCTCTCGGTTCCACGACGACATCTATTTCTGCCGCTGGGTAACGTCCTTTGAGATTATCGATTGTGGGGAAGAACAGGATTTGATCGCCAATTCCACCAGGGACAAGAGCCAGGATACGCATTTGTACTCAAGTTACTGCTGTTTGTACGATCGATTCTAGCAGTAATCGGGACTAGCTTGTTGCTAAAGACACTAATTTGCTAACTACTTGTCGAATTCCTCAGGTACACTAGAAAGAAGGCAGAACTGTATCAAAATAACTATGATCCAACGTCGTAACCATTCTCACTTTGACTCGATCCAAATTGCTTATCGGGCAGAGGAACTGATTGGCGCAGCTTCTAATCGCTATAAAATCACTGTACAAGTAGCAAATCGCGCGAAAAAACGCCACCGCTATGAGTCGGAAAATATCGACGACCCTTCAATCAAACCTGTCATGCGCGCCATCATCGAGATGTCTGACGAACTCACTCAACCAGAGATTTTAGGAGATTAGATCTTCTTCGCCTGGAAAATCCCCTCCAAGGAGGGGTGCCCGTAGGGCGGGGTGGGTAGATCGACGCAGCTAATCAACCTAAATGGACAAAGTTTTAAAATCTGGTGCTGGATGGCGAATCGGTTGGAATCCAGCAGGAGAATATCAAGGATTAGTTGGTGGCGACGATTGGGCATTTGAACTAACTAGTACCGAACTCACCGATTTTTGTCGCTTACTAGGGCAATTAGTTGATAATATGCGATCGATCCAAGCAGAATTGATGGATGAAGAAAGTATCGCTTGTGAAGCTGAAAGTGAATTAATTTGGATACAGGTAGCAGGATTACCCAGTAAATATAACTTGCGATTGATCTTAAATACTGGACGTAGTTGTGAAGGGAATTGGGCGGCTGAAGTCTTACCAGAATTTATTACTGCGGTTGAGAGTCTAAAGTTTTTTTGATGGTAATTTTGCCTGTAAATTTTAATTAGGTTTTAGGCTTCAGGAAAGATCGGCGTAGTTCGCTAATTGCTACTCCAGTACCTTTTTCTTTAGCAGTCATAAAACAACTATCGATCATTTCTTGAATCAAAATATTCGGAAAATAACGACTAGCTTGGCTGATTTCATACTTACCCGCAACCAGCTGATAGATTTTCAATTGATACTTTTTAAATAACCATACTTCTGGGACATTAAAAGGCAGGAAATCTAGCTCTGAGGTGAAACTAGTCACGTCAATTTCAATTGCCAAATCTGGTGGTAAATCGACTTTCCAGTCGATCCGATCTTTACCTACTGCCGCTTGCCAATTATCAATATAAAAACAATAATCTGGCTCAATCCCGCCCACATCGGGCAGTTCCATCGTAATCGGCGTAAATGCCTCGTAATTACGATCTTGACTCTCTAGAATAACCTCCACTATTCTAGCGATCAGATGTGCTTCTCGTCCGTGTCTAGGTAATGGACTCATCAATAAAATCTCTCCATGACGATAACGTAGGCGGGGAATTGAGCCATCGCCCCGACTATCCCGTAGTTGACAAAAATCTTGCCACGAACCAGGAATTCGTAGTACTGAGCCAGGTGGAATTGAAATGCGATCTGCCGAAACAACTGCGTACACGATCAAAACTCCTTAAATAATTGATAATTAATAATTGATAATTGATAGCTAGGTTATGAGGGTGGGAGCCTAAAAACTTTATTTTAGTTAAGGTGAGATGATCTGATTATAACAAACCTGAATCTAAATCAATCTGGCGATCGATTGTGGATCCATTTCCACCATTGAGCTAGTGAGCGGATTAACACTAATGGTTTTAGTTCAATTGGATTCCGAGCTAATAGATCTTGCACAATCTGAAATGCAGCATATTGCAATCCGAGAAAACTATCTACAGGTGCATAATAATTACCTAAGGTAATCGAGCCAGATGCGTAGATTTTACCTGTCTGATTGGCCATTTCTACCAATTCAAAATCAGGCGTAACTGTCAATCTACCGAGGTGATTGATCGGTAAATTATATTGCTGAACTAAATCTTGAAGGAGTGGACTTGCCATAATTGGCGCATCGACAGCAGTAGCATCAATGATAAAGTCGGATTCTAAGTTAATTTCACCTTTGACCCCTGATTCTCTCACTGTAGTAATTGTGCCACTACTGCTAGCTCTGGGTAAGACGTGCTGAACTTCTCCATAGACAATCTGATACCAGCCTTTATTGATCCCTCCTGTGATAATTTTGCGCCAGTCACGGCGATCTGTCGTCGTCACGCCACCCCAATCAGCGAGTAGGTGCTGGCGTTGCTCTAGGGTGGCATTTTCAAGTGTCGATTTATACTGTCCACCCCACGCCGATTTTGGCCAATTGAAAGGCTGAAATTCGTAATTGTGTTCGACTTTTCGATCGGCTAAACCGTATTTATTTCCCTCTGTTTTGGCCAAGCGGAGTAACTGAATCACCCTAATTTCAACTCTATTGTTATTGCGCCTAATTGTGTAGAGTTTTTGGAGGATGCGTGCTGCGACGATACCAGTACCACGGAGCAGCACAGTACCCCCATACGTGGCTAAATGCTCGTAAATATGTTCGTGAGGTTCGTAGGCATTTACTACCGTTTTGAAATCCTGGGTGCGATCTCGATAAGCTTGGAGATCTGGTAAGAATTGTAATGCTGGATAACCAGTCGCGATGTGGACATAACGGGCAATCGTGCAGGCATAATCAGTCGGCTGCTGACAGGTATAGACGATCGCGTATCGACCGTCAGTAGTCTTGCGAATTGCTTGAACGTGGGCTGTCCTAATCATTCTCCGCCAACTAATTCGGGCGGCTTCTCGATCGATTGCGGCAATCACATCGCCAGATTTAGGCGTATAAGTATTCGCTAATATTGGTTCGGCGAATACTTGCCAGAGATGATACAGACTCGATTTTAGTTTCCCTTTAGAGATGCCCCTAATCGCTTCCTGTGTTGCATAATTTGGGAAACCCCAAAGGTTGTCAGGACGGGCATCCGCTGGAGATCTTAGCCGCTCTTGGGGCACGATTTGGGCATTGAGACAGAGCTGCTGGTAGCGTCCATAGGGTTGCTGCTCCATCCCCAATACGCGAATCCGTTCGGTACTCACGCCACCGACTCGCAATAAATCAACCCAAATAAAACTCCCCAAACCACCGCCGATTGTTGCATATTCTACTTCTTCAACAGGTATTCCGGTAGCATGGATTGCTTGAGGATCAAGCTGCTCCTGTCGAAAAATCGGCGGTAAGCAGCTATTCGTAGCTGTTTCTGGCGGAATTGTCCCGCGTAAGTCGGGTCGATTGGTAACGGAATTAAATCTAATTTGCGATGAAATTGTTGGTGTAGTACTTGGTAGAGCGATCGAAATTTGATAGTTGCCAATTTGGATTGTGTCGCCAGGCTCAACTTGAATCTGGGACTGTTTCTGACCGTTGACGATGATCCCATTGCTACTGCCTCGATCGACAATTATCAGCTGATCCTGCTGGATCTCGATCGAAGCGTGATATCGAGATACCTCCAAACTATTCAAGACAATCCGACAAACCCTGTGACCGTCTAATACATCAGGTAATCGCTCAAATTCCCGTCCCAAGGCAATCGGCACGGTTAACAGGGGTTCTTTGGACTCTCCTGTAACTGGATCTTCCCATATCAAGCGGATTTGCACGATCTGTTGACTGTGTATTTATCGATCGATTCTAGCAGGGTGAGCGATCTTTTTAGCGATCGCTGCCCGAATAAGTGCAGAAATGTCGATAGAATGAAAGTTTGGCAATAATCGAGATGGATGAAGTAAAACTAATTGGTGCCGATCAAAAGCTAGACTATATCGACATTGCTAGAGGCATTGCAATTTTGATGGTGATGCTCGTTCATACCAGCCAAGCTGTTAATGGGGTTTCTCAATTAGTCGGCGATATTGATCGATATGGGCAGATGGGTGTGCAGCTTTTTTTCGTTGCCTCTGCCTATACTTTATGTTTCTCAAGTATCAAAAGAGCCGAGGAAAAACAGTCACTAATCTCTTTTTTAATTAGGCGATTTTTTAGAATTGCACCCTTATATTACTTGGCAATAATTGGCTATTTTTTATTAGAATCAAATATGCACATCTTAGCTCTAATTAGGATGCCATATTCGCTTTATAATTTCGAGACTATTGCTGCAAATATTTTATTTATTCACGGATTCGTACCATCAGCCAATAATAATATCGTGCCTGGTGGATGGTCGATCGGTACTGAAATGGCTTTTTATTTGATATTTCCGATCTTGTTCGCTCTATTCGACAGAGCTTATAAAAAATCTGGAATTACTGCTCTATATAGTTTAGTGGGATTATCTATATTACTAAATATCAGTGTGCAGCTATCAGTTCAGCAATTATTTAAGGTTAAGATTGATGATAATTCATTCATTTATTACAATCTGATCAACCAGCTACCAGTATTTTTGATGGGAATGACAATTTTCTTTCATCATCACTACAAAATTCCGCTGCAATTATCTCTACCGATCCAGACTGCAATTTTCATTGTGGTCACAATCATTGACATCATCATCTTACCAAGCAAACAATACTGGCTAGTTGCCACATTCTTACCAGTTATTGCTGGAATCTCATTTGTATTCTTACTGAATATTTTGAAGGAATCAAACTACTCAAATGTATTTCTGACAGAAATTGGTCGAGTTTCCTACTCAATGTATATATTTCACTTTATGTTTGCTTGGTATTTAGTACCAGGCATTGGACTAATCCTAAAAAAAGGTATTCTCCCAGAGCTATTACTAGTCTGTTCGATTACCTTAGTTACACAATTAACTTTTGCTGTTGCCAAGGTCAGTCACAAGTACATCGAAACTCCAGGTATCTGGATCGGTAAAATACTAATTTCTAAACCGTTATTAGATGTTAGGCAACAATAGATCGATTTAATAGCAAGGCACATGGTGTTTTAACTCTTACATAGTCAGAAGTTGATTGACCGAGTAATCGATCGATATCTGGTAAGTTTTTGGCGATCGATGGACGACGTTCTGGTGAACCAATAATTACTAGATCGGCATGAAATTCTTCAGCAGCATTACAGATTTCCTTGCCAGCATTACCAGTTGCGAGGATACATTTATAGGCGACTCCTTGCTTTTTAGCCTCAGCAATAGCATGTGCAAAAACTGGATCTTGTTCTGGCTTAATCAGCGCATCTGCGGATCTACTCTCAGCTTTAACTTGAGTAATTAATAGTTGACTACCCTTGATATCACGGAGGAGGAATAGTGCTAATTGTAACGATTCTTTAGCAGGGATAGAATCGTCGTATCCAACCAAAATCCGATTGATGCTCTTGATATTTATATCATCCTTTACCAACAACATTGGACGAGAAGTAAGTTGAAACACATATTGACTGACAGAGTTGGCTAATATCGAATTGAGCCGACCTAATCCTCGCGAACCCATAATAATTAAATCTGCCTGCTCCTCCTCAGCAACTTGACAAACTGTATCTTTGGGTTCACCTTGTTTTAGTCTGACATTAACTTTAGCAGGATCGAGCTTGAGATACTCGATCGCATCAGCCAAGATTTTGCCACCAGCAGTCAACTTTTCAGCCATCAATTCTGCGGTAACTTGTGGTGAAACAACGTGCAAGATAGTTACATTTGCTCGCTGGATGGCTGGAATTTCCATCAATATTTTGAGCATCTGTTCACATTTTCCCAACCCAGCAACGGCAATCAAAATTTTCTGCATCATTTGGTATGATATCTCCCGTATTTCTTAAATTATTTGGTGGTGAGTTGAAGCTTGTTCACCGTGAGCTATTAAAATATCTGTTATGCTTCCGATTTTGCACTGTCGCCACACTGATCCGATCTCGATCGCAATATTATTTATCATTTAGCACTGCGATACAATTAGAGTGGTTGAATGAAGATAGCTCCCCTCAGTATCGCCCCATGATTTCGATCGATTGTCTCGCTCACACATTCTCTGATATCCAAGCTATTATTTTTGATAAAGATGGTACCCTCGAAGACTCTGGAGATTATCTTCGGAATGTCGCTCAAAAACGCGCTCGGCTGATTGACGCTCAAATTCCAGGCGTGGGCGAACCGCTACTGATGGCTTTTGGTGTAAATGGACTAACTCTAGATCCAGCCGGATTGCAAGCTGTGGGTAGTCGCTACGAAAATGAAATTGCCGCAGCGGCGTATATTGCTGAGACTGGACGCGGCTGGAGTGCCGCCTTGGACATTGTAAAGCAAGCTTTTACTGAAGTCGATCGAGTGATGGAATCTACCCCAAATGCGATGTTTCCTGGCTGCCAGAAATCGATCGAATCTTTCGCAGCGGCGGGAATTAAAATGGGTATTATTTCAGCAGCGACAACTAGCCAAGTCGTTAATTTTGCCAACTATCATCAGTTACAGTCTTACTTCCAAGTATTATTAGGTTCGGATCTCCAATTTGCCAAACCCGATCCGCGCCTATTTCAATTTGCCTGTCAGGAGCTGGGGGTAGATCCGGCTAGAACCTTGATGGTAGGCGATAGTAGTTGGGATATGGTGATGGGCAATCAAGGCGGTGCAGCGGGCTGTGTTGCTATCTCTTGGGGCAGATCTTCACAGCCTTTGGCGATGGCTAATGTGTCAATTTCAGATTTATCAGAATTGAAAATTAGAATGTAGGTTGGGTGACGTAGCACAGAGCAATCGGCGGTGATTAGTCTACAATGATCTAGTCGAACGGCTTGCCGTCTTTGACAGTAACCCTAGTAAGTAGAGCAACCACAAGCAACATGACTAAGTTTGTATTCGTCACTGGCGGCGTAGTTTCGAGTATTGGCAAGGGGATTGTCGCGGCGAGTTTGGGGCGGTTGCTCAAGTCGCGCAATTATTCAGTCTCGATTTTGAAGCTCGATCCTTATATCAATGTCGATCCTGGTACGATGAGTCCCTATCAGCATGGGGAAGTATTTGTCACCAAGGATGGAGCAGAAACAGATCTAGATTTAGGACATTACGAGCGATTTACAGATACGTCGATGTCGCGGCTCAATAGTGTGACGACAGGGGCGATTTATCAGGCGGTGATTAATAAGGAACGGCGTGGGGACTATAATGGCGGCACAGTCCAGGTAATTCCCCACATTACTAACGAGATTAAGGAACGAATCGAGCGGGTTGCCAAGAATACCAATCCCGATGTCGTAATCATCGAAATCGGTGGCACGGTTGGGGATATCGAATCACTGCCGTTTTTGGAGGCGATTCGTCAATTTAGGAAGGATGTGGGTAGACGCAATGTGGTGTATATGCACGTCGCGCTGGTACCTTGGATTTCGACGGCGGGAGAGATGAAAACTAAGCCGACACAGCATTCAGTGAAAGAATTGAGATCGATCGGGATTCAACCAGATATTTTAGTCTGTCGCAGTATCGAACCACTACCTCAAGGGATTAAAGAGAAGCTATCGGAATTCTGTGACGTTCCGGTTGAGTGCGTGATTAATGCGCCTGATGCGGGGAGTATCTATGAAGTGCCGCTGATTATGGAACGGGAAGGATTGGCAACGCAAGCGATCGAGCTACTCCAGTTAGAACAGCGGACACCGGATCTGAGCCAGTGGCAGAATTTGGTCGATCGAATGCAGACATCCACCCAAGAAGTCAAAATCGCCATCGTTGGTAAATATACCCAACTTGGAGATGCTTATCTGTCAGTAGTAGAAGCTCTCAAACATGGCTCGATCGCTACAGGTGCTAAATTAGAAATCGTCTGGGTCAATTCTGAAGATCTAGAGAGCGACGGGGCGGCTAAATACTTGGCAGACGTGCAGGGGATAGTTGTCCCCGGCGGCTTTGGCGTTCGCGGTGTGGAAGGCAAAATTGCCACCATTCAGTATGCCAGAGAGCACCGGATTCCTTTCCTCGGATTGTGTTTGGGAATGCAGGCAGCGACGATCGAATGGGCGCAAAATGTAGCTAAACTCGACAGGGCTAATAGTTCGGAATTCGATCCTGAAACTCCCAATCCGATCATTGACTTATTACCAGAACAGCAAGATGTCGTCGATCTCGGCGGGACGATGCGATTGGGACTATATGCCTGTCGGATCGAACCCAATACCCTTGCCCACAAGCTCTATCAACAAGAAGCGATTTACGAACGCCATCGCCATCGCTATGAGTTTAACAATGCCTACCGCAATCAGTTCCTGGAAAGTGGCTATCTGATTAGTGGTACATCTCCAGATACACGATTAGTCGAAATCATTGAGCTGCCGACTCATCCATTCTTTATTGCCACCCAATTTCACCCCGAATTTCAGTCTACGCCCAGTGTGCCCCATCCCTTATTTAAGGGATTGATGTCCGCAGCTTTGGCCAAAATTGGTCATGTAGTACCAGAAAAAATCGATGAACAAGAGTGTGAAAGTAGTATAAAAAGACTCTAATTTAATAATTTCGGTGGTATTCGATCGACGATCTTAAGTATTGATTTGGTATTCAAAGTAACAGATATAAAGCAAAAGATATCAGAGTATATCTTTCAGAGATGGAGGTCGAATTAAACTTCGATCAAGTGTGTTTCAAAAGTACATAATGTTCCCAATCTTGCTAGGATCCAACTTTTTTGGTTCTGCACTTCTTTATATAGTTTGCTAAGAATTTTATGCCGAAGACACTTTTTAAAGTCGATCTGACCAAGCCGATGAGCGAACAAGAGTTACCCGGTCACAATCGCTGGCATCCAGATATCCCCGCGATTGCTTCAGTCAATCCTGGTGATGTATTTAGGATCGAATGTAAAGATTGGACGGATGGGCAGATCAAAAACAATGACAGTGCTGATGATATCCGCGATGTGGATCTATCGATCGTCCATGTCTTGAGCGGTCCGATTTGGGTCAATGGTGCCGAACCAGGTGACATTCTGGTCGTCGATATCGTCGATATCGGTGCCCTCCAAGGCGATGAATGGGGCTTCACAGGTATTTTCGATAAAAAGAATGGTGGTGGTTTTTTGACAGACCATTATCCGACGGCAGCTAAAGCAATTTGGGATTTGCAGGGGATCTACACCAGTTCTCGACATATTCCTGGGGTCAAATTTGCGGGGATTACTCATCCTGGCTTAATTGGTTGTGCCCCATCCCATGAGTTGCTCGCCAAGTGGAACAAGCGCGAAGCTGAACTAATGAC
Organism: Synechococcales cyanobacterium PMM_0072; assembly: GCA_949127675.1. Lineage (GTDB taxonomy): Bacteria > Cyanobacteriota > Cyanobacteriia > Cyanobacteriales > Chamaesiphonaceae > Chamaesiphon. The sequence goes on along the minus strand of CASBPY010000019.1, from coordinate 27,007 downwards.
TACCCAGCCCGATCTTCGTACTTACGGAGCTGGCATCAATATGGATGGAGTGCCCGTCTTGGCAGCACTGCCCAATCCATTGAATGCGGTCTTGGGGACGTTACCCCAATCTGAATACGAACGGGTCGCTGCTGAAGCTGCTCGGACTATTCCACCTCGCGAACATGGTGGAAACTGCGACATCAAGAATCTATCTAGGGGAACCCGGATCTACTTCCCTGTCTATGTGGAAGGCGGAAAACTCTCAATGGGCGATATCCATTTCTCCCAAGGCGATGGCGAGATTTCCTTCTGTGGCGCGATCGAAATGTCGGGATTTATCGATCTCCATGTGGACATTATCAAAGGCGGCGTTGAGAAATACGCAATGGTCAATCCGATCTTCAAGCCCGGTCCAGTCGAGCCAAACTACTCAGAATTCCTGGTATTTGAAGGGATCTCTGTGGATGAATTTACTGGTAAGCAATATTTTATGGATGTCCACATTGCTTATCGTCAAGCATGTTTAAATGCGATTGCCTATCTGAAAAAGTTTGGATTTACCGGAGAACAGGCTTACTTATTGTTGAGTTGTGCGCCGATTGAAGGGCGAGTTAGTGGGATTGTCGATATTCCAAATGCCTGTTGTACGCTGGCAATTCCGACAGCGATTTTCGATAAAAATATTCTGCCAGTGTGAGTCAATCTATGCCTCTTTATGAATTTCGATGCGATGGATGTGGTGTTTTTGACATGTGGAGATCGATGTCTGAGTCTAGCGATCCGGCCAATTGTCCTGATTGCCATGAACGTGGTAAACGGATCTTTTCACCGCCGATGACATTATCGACCGGACGTATCAAAAAAGTTAGTTCGGAACCGCAGTTAATAACGCGAGATCTGGAACCCAAAACTCCCAGAGTTCAGTATCATTCCGGCAGTCGTCCGTGGATGGTCGGACACTAGATCGAATTTGGGGATTTGGCATTGTAGAATACACAGCTACTGAGATACTAGCATTAGGATTTCATCTAGATAATTGTGTGTAAAAGATAAAATAAAACTATGTGACAAATCAGTTATTAATCTCAATTTCGATTGAATTTGAAAATTTTGTATTGTAAGATACACAATTATTGAGATATTAACAATAGGATTTTGTCTGGATAATTGTCTATGAAGGATAAAATAAAACCGTATGGCAAATCAGTTTGGGCGACGGAGATTCATTATTTTGGGTGGTGCTGGAGTTGCAGGAACATTACTGCTCAAAGCTTGTAGTAATACAACATCTACTCCAACAGCAAGCCCAGGTGCCAGTCCGACTGCTGCTACCCCAAATGCTGCTCCAGCGGCAGATGGAGCAAAAGGGATCAAGGTAGGAGTGATGTATTCAACTACAGGATCGATCGCGATTGTTGAAAAGTCATTACAAGATGCAACATTCCTAGCGATCGATCAAATCAATGAAGGAACAGGCCCTTGGGCTGGGAAGAAAGGCATCAATGGGCAACTGCTGGAAAAAGTCGTTGTCAACCCAGATTCTAACTGGGATTTGTACAACCAAATGTCCAAGCGGCTAATTGATGAAGATAAAGTAGTTTGCGTACTAGGTTGTTACACTTCAGCCAGCCGCAAATCAGTTCTGCCAGTATTTGAAGAGAAAGACAGACTACTCTACTACCCTGTCTACTATGAAGGGAATGAATGTAGCTCGAACGTTTTCTACACAGGGGCTGCACCGAACCAACAAATTACCGATTCGATTCCTTACTGTATCAAAAACTTTGGTAAAAAAGGCTTCTTTATTGGTTCTGACTACATCTATCCCAAAGAAAGTAATCGGATTGCCAAAGCAGAGTTAGTTGCAGGTGGCGGTACAGTTGTGGGGGACGAATATGCGGCTCTCGGTACGACCGAATTTATCACGATTATTAATAAAATCAAGCAAGCCAAGCCTAACTTTATCCTCAGCAATCTAGTCGGTGATAGTATTCCCGCCTTTTACAAGCAGCTTAAAGATGCTGGAATCACTTCCAAACAGATTCCGATTATGGCATTTCCCACCACAGAAGAAGAAATTCAGGCGATGGGGCCAGAATTCGCTGAAGGACACTTTAGTAGTTTCAACTACTTCCAATCAGTCGATACGCCTGAAAATAAGGCATTCATCGAGCAATTCCAGGCGAAGTTTGGCAAAGAGCGCGTTACCAACGGGGTGATGGAAGCCGCTTATATCCAGACCTTTTTCATGGCACAAGCAATGGAAAAATGCGCTAAGGAAAAGAAAGAATTTACTACCGCTAATCTGCGCGAAGCAACTAGGGGACAAGAGTTTAAAGCTCCTCAAGGAACTGTAAAATCCGACCCCGATAACTATCATACCTACCTCTATTCCCGGATTGGTAAGTGGAAGGCGGATGGGCAAGCAGAAATTGTGTTTGCGACCAAGGCTGCGGTGAAACCGATTCCGTGGAGTCAAGCGTTGTATAAAGGTCGGCTCTGCGTTCACAAGACCCCAGACCTTCGCGGCAACCCGATTGTCGAGACCAAGAAACCCATTCCAGTTGCCTTCCTAGACAAGCCCTAAGCTGCTGACAATTAATAATCTCCGATCTCTTTCGAGATCGGAGATTAGAGCATTCACACCACACCAACTGCGCCACATTAGCAAACTATGAACGTGTTGTCATTTAATGCCATCTCTTCGTTAATTTACTTAGCCGAAATCAGTCCGCCACCAAAAGCGATCGATCCAGTGGCAATCACCAATCAGCTTTTGAATGGGGTTGGGATTATCGGGATTCTGTTATTGACAGGTTTGGGACTCTCGATCACATTTGGGGTGATGCGGATTATCAATCTCGCCCATGGTGAATTTATCATGCTCGGCGCATATACAACCTTTGTATTGCAGAGCAATTTCAAAATGGACTTGTTGATGACAATTCCGTTTTCCTTTTTGTTTACAGCCTTAGTGGGCGCACTGGTAGAAGTGACGATCGTCCGGCGACTATATGGACGAGCGATCGAAACTCTACTAGCTACCTGGGGACTAAGTATCGTTCTCCAAGGTGTAGTGAAGCTAATATTTACTGCTCAACTCAAATATGTCAAATCACCGCCCTATATTCGTGGTAATTGGACACCATTTACAATTGGCGGACAAGCGATCGAGATTTCTTACTACCGCTTGTTTATCATCTTTATGGCACTACTACTGTTTGGAATTACAGCGTATTTACTCTATGGTACAACTTTGGGTCGAGAAGTCCGCGCTGTGACTCAAAATCGCGAAATGGCAAAGTGTTTGGGGATAAATACCAGTCTGGTAGATATGCTCACATTTGCTTACGGGTGCGGACTAGCTGGAATTGCTGGAACAGTCATCGCTTCGCTCAAGAGTGTCGCCCCAGCGATGGGACAAGATTACCTAGTCGATGCCTGGATGACAGTGGTGGCCGGAGGTGTGGACAAGTTAGTCGGCGTGTTGGCGGGTGCAGTATTGATTGGTGAATCAAATGCCGCGATCGCCTATCTACTCAACGATCCTACTGCTAGGGTGATCGTCTTAGCAGCAGTAATCGTACTAATTCGCTACCGTCCAGAAGGTCTATTTACAGTTCAAAAGCGTGGTTAATACCAAGTTTTAAATCATAATGGAGCGTTCAAAATGGCACAAGCATTAGGTCAAATTCAACAGTCAAACTTTGTCCCCAAGAAATGGCAAATTATCAATTTAGCAGTTTTGTTAGTACTGATAATTTTCCCTTTTGTAGCTGGCACATTTCAGACCAATTTGATGGCAAAATTGCTGTTATTTGGAATATTAGGTGTATCACTAGATTTAGTGTGGGGATTTACAGGTATTTTGAGCTTTGCTCACGGTGTATTTTTTACATTGGGGGGATATGCGATGGCATATTATCTCAAGCTAAACCTATCTGCTACTGCCAATAATTATGGTGGTAATATTCCAGATTTTATGGTGTGGAATGGGTTGAAGGAGTTACCTTGGTTTATTGCTCCATTGCAATTTTTTCCGATTGCCGTGATCGCGATGGTAGTTATTCCGGCTGGTTTTGCCTATGCGATCGGATCGTTTATTTTTCGTTCTAAAGTTAGTGGTGTATATATCACTGTAATTACCCTAGCGATCGCCTCGGCACTGACGACTTTCTTTGTCAGTCAGCAAGCTTATACAGGTGGTACCAATGGAATTACCGATGTATCAAAATTGATGCTGTTTGGGATGGTTGTACCGCCAATTGGGATCTATTTTATTATTCTGGCTTTTGCTGCTTTGACACTCGCAGGTAGTTGGTGGCTGACAAAATCCAACTTTGGATTGATTCTTCGTTCTATTAAAGAGAACGAACAACGTATTTCTTATTTAGGTTACGATGTTGCTAGTTTCAAGATTTTTATCTGGACGCTTTCCGCTGGAATCGCAGGTATCTGCGGTGGTTTATTCGTACCGCTCAATAACTTTATTTCACCAGTATATCTAGGGGTAGCTTTTGGGACTCAGGTGGTGATCTGGGTTGCTGTTGGCGGACGCGGCACGCTATTTGGGCCAATCATCGCCGCAATTTTACTAGGTCAGCTCCAAAACTCGGTCGATCGAATTACTCAAGATTGGCAGTTAATTGTTGGCATAATTCTCATGTTAGTGGTGTTATTTCTGCCAGACGGACTAATGAGCCTGTTACCAAAGAAATTGCTTACGAGTAGTTCTAATAAGAAGTTGCTTGCGAGTAGTTCTGATCAACTAGAAAAAGCCTAAGCTTAAATATATGATGAATTCGCAAGGGTCTGTTTTGTCAGTCAAAGATCTCAAGGTAGTTTTCTCTGGTTTCAAAGCATTGAAGGGCGTTAATTTAGAGGTAGGTAAAAATGAAATTGTGACCATCATTGGCCCCAATGGGGCTGGTAAAAGTACATTACTCGATGCGATCGTTGGGAAATCTCCGGTCGCGTCAGGGCATGTATATTATCAAGGCCAGGATATCACCAATAAAAGCTCCCACGAAATCGCCCGTATGGGCATCGGTCGCAAATTTCAAAACCCCAATGTTTATAATGAGCTGTCAGTATTCGACAACATTTTACTGGCACTAAAAGGTACTCATGGCGTGTTTTCGTCCATTAGAGCTAAACTTACTGCTGCTAAAAAAGACAAGATTATCAGTGTTCTCGATCGGATTGGTCTGTTGGAACAAGGCTATGCTAAAGTTTCCTCTTTATCACATGGACAAAAACAGTGGGTCGAGATCGGGATGGTACTCGCTCAAGATCCAGCAGTAGTACTGCTGGACGAACCAACTGCGGGGATGACTGCCGATGAAACCTACGCAACTGGTGAAATCATTAAGACGATTGCGACCAGTCACTCTGTGGTAGTAATCGAGCATGACATGGAGTTTGTTAAACAAATTGCTCAACGACTTGTCGTCCTCCATCAAGGCGAAAAGTTGACCGAAGGCTCGGTCGCGGAAGTCCAATCAAATCCCAAGGTAATTGAAGTATATTTAGGACGCGAACAAATCAATGCTGCTTGAAGTAAATGATGTAACTGTTTCTTACGGACAAACACCCGTTTTGTTTGGTGCCAATCTGGCCGTTAACCAAGGTGAAATTGCTTGTATCCTCGGTCGGAATGGGGTAGGTAAAACTACGCTGTTGCGGAGTATCATTGGCTTGAATAAGGTGATGTCAGGTAACATCATCTTTGACATTAAAAATATTACGCGGTTGCCGATCTTTAAGCGTGCCCGTGCTGGGATTGCGTATATTCCCCAAGGTAGAGAAATTATTCCTTATCTATCGGTGTTGGATAATCTCAAACTGGGACTTTCGGCTGGAAAGAAGAAATCTAGCAAGATCCCTCATGAAATCTTTGAGTTTTTCCCAATGCTCAAGCAGCATCTCAATCGTCAAGGTGGTTTACTCAGTGGCGGACAGCAACAGCAACTAGCCATCGCACGTGGATTGATGAGCGATCCCAAGATTATGCTCCTTGATGAGCCAACTGAGGGAATTCAGCCGTCGATCGTGCAGGAAATCGAGGAAACTTTAAAGCGGATTAATCGGGAGAAAGGGATTACCCTGATCGTCGTCGAGCACAAGGTTGATTTTGTGCGGCAGATCGCTGATAAGTTCTTCATTATGGAGAAAGGTGCCGTGGTAGTAGATGGCGCAACAGCCGAGCTGACTGATGATTTATTTCATAAGTATCTTGCTGTTTAAGATGATTACTGATCGGGGAAAACTATGACTCGAACTCTAGTTGGCAAAGTTGTTTCATTGTGGCGGTATCCAGTCAAATCTATGCTGGGCGAACAGGTAGAGACTGTAGATGTAATACCTACAGGGTTACTGGGCGATCGAGCCTATGCCCTGTGGGATCGCCAAACGCAGCGGATTGCTAGTGCTAAAAATCCCAAAAAATGGGCTAAGTTGCTAGAATTTCAAGCGGAATTTGTCGAAGATCCCCAAACGCCAGCAACGATTCCCCCTGTCAGATTTGCCTTGCCTAATGGAGATCGAGTAACCAGTGACCATAATAATATCGATAATATTCTGTCTCAACTGCTGGGGCGAGATGTGGAATTATTGACTGCGGTGCCAGAAACACCCAGCTTAGACCAATATTGGCCAGATCTCGAAGGCGCGGCAAATCGGGATACAATTACGCAATTATTTATGCCCGCTGGCACTTTTTTTGATTCCTGTCCGATTCATGCCATTACAACTGCAACCCTAGCTCGATTACAGCAGCTCTATCCTGAAGGGCAATTTGAGCCAGCGCGGTTCCGTCCCAATATCCTAATCGAGCCAACAGTTGGAGATAGCACCTTTGTTGAAAATGACTGGGTAGGCAGCCAGATGACAATCGGTGATCAAGTGAGCCTGAGCATCGATACCGCCTGTCCGCGCTGCGTAGTGACAACGGTAGCCCAGTCCGATCTACCGACTGACTTAGATATCTTGCGGACAACGGCGCGACACAATAACTCGATCGCTGGCATCCGCGCCTCTGTATTGCGATCGGGTATCATTCAGTGTGGCGATCTGATTTGGTTAGAATAATTGATCGCTAAAAAGATCGGGTAATTTATGAATTACCCGATCTTTTTAGCGATCGAGGATTATACTTCTTGAGTTATGATATTCCCCGGTAAACAACTAAAGGTAAGATGATCGTTTTGAACTTCGACAAATACTGTATCACCTTCTTTAAAATCACCGCGTAGAATTCCTTTGGCGAGGATAGTTTCTAACTCTTTCTGGATCGTCCGCTTGAGTGGACGTGCTCCGTAGACTGGATCGTAGCCAACATTGGTTAGGAAGTCTAGGGCAGAATCTGCTAATTTGAGCGATAACTTTCGATCGACTAACCGTTTTTCCAGTCGCGCAATTTGGATTTTGACGATGCTGCGGAGTTGGTCTTTTTGGAGACTGTGGAAGATGATTGTATCATCGATTCGATTGAGAAATTCAGGTCGGAAGCTGTGTCCCAGAGCTTCGAGCACACGAGATTTCATCTCATCATATTTAGACTCATCGCCTGCAAGATCCAGAATATATTGGGAACCAATATTACTGGTCATAATAATGACGGTATTCTTGAAATCTACTGTTCGACCTTGGGAATCTGTGACGCGTCCATCGTCGAGCACTTGTAGGAGTACGTTAAATACATCAGGATGCGCTTTCTCGATTTCATCGAATAAGATTACTGCATAGGGACGACGGCGGATGGTTTCGGTGAGTTGTCCGCCTTCCTCATAGCCGACATAGCCAGGAGGCGCACCAATCAACCGCGAGACGGCGTGCTTCTCCATATATTCCGACATATCAATCCGAATTAAGGCATCCTCGGCATCAAAAAGATAGTTGGCTAGGGTCTTCGCCAATTCGGTTTTTCCAACCCCTGTAGGGCCAAGGAAGATGAAACTGGCAATCGGACGATTGGGGTCAGAGAGTCCGGCACGAGAACGCTGAATTGCTTCGGCAACAGCCGTTACAGCTTCTTCTTGTCCGACAACGCGGCGATGTAATTCGTCTTCGAGGAACAGCAGTTTTTCCCGTTCGGTTTCGACTAGTTTGGTGAGGGGAATTCCCGTCCACTTGGAGATGATTTCGGCGATGTCGGATTCGGTGACTTCCTCGCGAAGTAGGGATTTTCCAGTGGTTTGGGATTGGGCGAGTTTGACTTCGGCGGCTGCTAGTTGCTGCTGAAGTTCGGTGAGTTTGCCATATTTGAGCGCGGAAGCTAGGGCGAGTTCGTAGGTACGTTCGGCTTGCTGAATTTCGATATTAACAGTATCCATCTCCTCTTTGATGGTTTGGATACTGGTAATAATATCTTTTTCAGATTGCCATTGGGCGGTTAAAGTCCGTTGTTCTTCCTTAAGATCGGCTAGTTCTTTTTCAATTTTTTGGAGACGTTCGCGCGCAGGTGTAGAGGTATCTTTATTAACAGATAACCGCTCCATTTCTAATTGCAGTACTTTTCGATCGATCTCATCTAATTCTTCTGGCTTAGAGGTGATCTCCATCTTCAGTTTAGCAGCAGCTTCATCCATCAGATCGATCGCTTTATCTGGTAAAAACCTGTCGCTAATATAGCGAGTAGATAGGGTTGCCGCAGCAACTAAAGCATTGTCAGAGATTTTAACACCATGATGGACTTCATAGCGTTCTTTTAACCCACGTAAAATCGAGATCGTATCTTCGACAGTTGGTTGATCTACATATACTTGTTGGAAACGACGTTCTAGAGCCGCATCTTTCTCGATATATTTACGATATTCATCGAGAGTTGTGGCACCGATACACCGTAGCTCACCCCGTGCCATCATTGGTTTGAGCAAGTTTCCGGCATCCATTGCGCCTTGACTAGCACCTGCTCCGACGACTGTGTGAATTTCATCGATAAATAGGATAATTTGTCCCTGAGATTCCGTGACTTCTTTGAGGACAGCTTTGAGTCGTTCTTCAAATTCACCACGATATTTAGCTCCTGCAATTAGGGCACCCATATCCAGTGAGATTAACTGTCGATCTTTGAGAGATTGGGGTACATCACCACTAATAATTCGCTGGGCTAATCCTTCAGCAATTGCTGTTTTACCGACCCCAGGTTCACCAATTAAGACTGGATTATTTTTAGTTCTGCGCGACAGGATTTGAATCGTGCGACGGATTTCATCATCCCGACCAATTACAGGATCGAGCTTACCGCGACGAGCAAAATCAGTTAGATCTCGACCATATTTAGAGAGAGATTCATATTTACCTTCAGGATTGCGATCGTTCACTGTTTGACTACCTCGAATTTGCGAAACGATTGTTTTTAATTTACTTTCTTCTAACTTAAACTCTGAAAAAAACTGCTTACCAAATCGATCGTCTTGAGGATATGCTAATAAGAGATGTTCGATCGAAATAAATTCATCACTATATTCCTGCCGATATTTATCAGCCCTGTCAAGTAATGTATCGACACTGCGCCCCAGATACACCGAACTAATTCCACCAGATATCTTGGGCTGCTTCTGGATAAAACTATCCACTCCTTGGCGAAATTGACTCAGATTTACTCCCGCCTTGGTGAGGATACTAGTTGCCAAGCTATCCTGTTCCAGCAATGCTTTGAGCAAATGCTCCGACTCCATCTGCTGCTGTTGGGCAGCTTTGGCTACATCGAGGGTATTGGTAATCGCCTGAAAGGCTTTTTCGGTGAATTGTTCGGGGTTATTGGGTTGCATGATGCGACTGGGAATAAAATTTTTTATAAGTAACAGCCGTGGTGGTTCTCGTTCACGATTGCGACTTCTTCATTGTAGTCAGTCTCCGCAGCTTACTAGGATCGGTATTTACGATAGCGATGCTGCGTATTACCACAATTAACCTCGCCATCTAGCGACTACAATTCACTAAGCTCCATCGGATCGATTATTTAGATCGCACAAAGTTATATTTGGACGGATGTTTGGGGAATTATAAAATGGTGATGCTCTGCTGAATTTCCAGATCTCTCAAGTATAAAGAAATCTGACAGGTCACAAAAATCTTTGTAAAGATTTAATGCTCATCCTGAGATATCGTCAAACTTCGATCCTAATTTTTTGTGCCGTACTAATTTCATGGGAAAACAAGCAAACAATTTTAGTCATCTAACTGCGATCGATCGACTCAAATTATCATCACCAGTCCAATTTTTATTAAGTCAAAACTTACTCAAAGATCGTGTTCTCGATTTTGGCTGTGGGTTGGGCCATGACGTTAATTTTCTACAGCAAAAGGGGTTGGATATTACTGGCTACGATCCACATTATGCTCCCATATATCCCGCTGGTAAATTTGATTCGATCGTTTGTTGTTATGTTCTGAATGTATTGATGCCAGAAGCACAGGCTGAGGTATTGATGAATATCGCTTATTTACTCAAGCCCGGAGGTAAAGCATATTATGCCGTCCGGCGTGACTTGAAAAAAGAAGGATTTCGCGAACATTATATTCACAAGAAACCAACTTATCAATGCACTGTTAAGTTACCATTCAAATCTATCCAGTTAAATGAATACTGCGAGATCTATGAATATGTCCATTACAATCATCAATGGAATTTACCCAATAATTGTATATTCTGCAATCCTCACCGTAAGCTAAATCTGCTGACAGAATCAGCCACAGCTTATGCGATGTTCGATGGCTATCCGCTCAGTCAAGGGCATATTCTGATTGTGCCAAAACGACATATTAGCAATTACTTTGAACTACCAGCAAAAGAGCAATCAGCTTGCTGGTTGATGGCAAATAAAGTTCAGGAGATTTTGACTAAAGAATTTCAACCCGATGGATTTAATGTCGGGATGAATATCAACAAAGCGGCGGGACAAGCGATGAATCACGCCACAATTCATATTATTCCCCGCTATCACGGCGATACAGATAGCAAAAAGAGCGGTATGCGATTAGTGATTCCAAAATCTCCCAGAAAATGATCGAACCTACAAAAACTTGGAAATTCGATCGACTGCAAGCTGCAATTTAGCCGGCTCATGTACTAGCGCAAATCTGACATAACCCTCGCCACACTTGCCAAAACCGACTCCAGGCGAAGCAGCCACCCCAGTTTGACACACTAACTCTGTACAAAATTGAATTGAATCATCTGCCCATTTCGGCGGTAACTTTGCCCAGATATACATCGTCGCATCAGGTGTCGGCACACTCCAGCCAATATTATTTAAAGCCTGCACAAACGTATCCCGCCGCTGTTTGAAAGTAGCAACTGTATTCTGGACACAGGTTTGTTCGCCATTAAGCGCGGCTACTGCACCATGAAGTATGCCTAGATATTGATTAAAATCGACTACCGCTTTAACTTGACGCAAAGCTTGAATTAATTCCCGATTACCGATCGCATAACCGATTCTAAACCCGCCCATATTGTAGGACTTAGACATCGTAAAAAACTCGATCGAGACACTTTTTTGGCGATCTGCTTGTAATATCGATGGTACCTGCAAATCGCTAAACACCATATCCCCATAGGGGAAATCATGTACTAACACGATATTGTGTTGCTGACAGAAAGCGACAGCTTCCTCAAAGAAGGCTAGGGGTGCGATCGCAGTGGTAGGATTGTGCGGATAGCTCAATACCATCATCCGCGATTTTTCTAGGGTTACAGGCGGAATATCAGCCAATACAGGCAAGAATCCATTTTCGGCAAGTAGGGGCATCGAATATACTTCACCTCCAGCCAGATACACGCCACCTGCGTGGGAGGGATAACCAGGATCCATGAGCAAAGCAACATCCCCAGGTTCGAGGATCGCTAATGGTAAATGTGCTGTACCTTCTTGTGAACCAATTAGCGGCAATACTTCTGTCTCTGGATCTACATTTATCCCGTATTTATTGGTGTACCATTTCGCCACAGCTTCCCGAAATAACCGCGTACCATTGAAAAGTAAATAACCGTGGGTACTCGGATCGATTAATGCTGATTGAATTGCCGCAATCACATGGGCGGGTGTTGGTAAATCTGATGAACCTAATGATAGATCGATGATTTCCTGTCCTAATTCTCGCGCTCTTCCCTTCGCTCGATCCATATCGGCAAATACATTACTTTTTAAGGGTTGGAGACGTTGGGAAAACTGCATGTAAATTAATTAATAATTAATAATTAATAATTGATAATTAATGACTGATATCTAGAAAAGTAGGGTGGGCATCGCCCACCATTTAGATCTCAGCTAATTCTAAATATATTGATGTTTACCAAAAATTCTGTTTAAAGATTACTATCGAGCATTACTTTCAGTTTATCTTTAGTGATGGCACCTTCCCAGGCGTGAATCATTTCATCGCCTTTAAATAGTCGAATAGCGGGAACACCTTCTACCTTATATGCTTTGACAGTCTCAGGATTGGGATCTATTTCCATCTTGACTACTTTAACTCGATCGGCATAATTAGTGGCGATCCAATCGATCGAAGGTGAAACTAGCTTGCAGGGGCCACACCAAGCCGCCCAAAGGTATACTAGGACAGGTAAATCTGCTTGTAAAACTTCACTCTCAAATTGTGCATCATTGATGACGGTAACGCTACTCACTTTGATTAACTCCTAGATGATCGATCGAGATATTATTATCTTCTAGATTAGAGCATGATCGATCGAGTTGTTTGAGTTGTGTCGGAAATCTATCCACCCTGTCCTGATGACACTTTGATCGGAGGGGATTTATGAGCCAACGATTGAAATCGTGGCTAGTGATGCAAAGTCCACCTATGCCGAAGGCAGGCTACGCCAACGCGGACTGAATCCTCTAGTCCGCGTTGGCGGACTTTGCATCATGAGCAGAGACTTTAGTCTCTAGGCTCTTTTGAGCGCGAACTCACGTTACTTTGCTTGATAGTAAATCTTCGTACCCGTGTTGGTGACAAAATGACAGTTCTCTTTGGCATCCCAGAAGGCATCCCAGATGGAACGATCGGATTTATGATAATACTCACCTAATACGGGTTTGATCGCCTCTGTTGCCTCTAGGAGATGGTAGTGAGGGATCGTCAGGAAGATGTGGTGAGCGACGTGGGTACCGATATTGTGGTGGATATCATTGATCAAACCATAATCATGATCGATCGTCGAAATTGCACCTTTGAGGAAGTACCAGTCTTTACCGCGATACCAAGGGATATCATCATCAGTGTGATGTAGGAACGTAACTAAATCTAACCAGACAACAAATCCGAGATAAGGCATCAAGTAGAACTTCACCAGCCATAACCAACCCCAGGTAAATGTCCCCGCCGCGATTAAGCCAACCATGATCGCACAGCAGATACTGCTAGTGATCACATCCCATTTTTCTGACTCGCGGAACAGGGGGCTAGCTGGATGGAAGTGTGAACCACCTGGACGCTCAGGGGAACGACGGAATAGGTATAAAGGATAAGCTAGAAGTAGAGTTAAGTCGAACCGGAGAAATTTTTCCCAGCCTTTCATATCATCATATTTAGCTTCTGATACTGGATACCAACTTTCATCAGTCTCGATGTTGCCAGTATTATGATGGTGCGTCCGATGACTGATCCGCCAACCGTGATAAGGCACGAGAATGAATGAATGGGTAATATGTCCGACTAAATTATTGAGCCACTTGTAGCGAGAGAATGAACCATGTCCGCAATCATGTCCGATCACGAATAATGCCCAAAACATCGTTGCTTGCATGAACCAGAACACTGGGTAAAACAACCAATTGTCTAATTTGTAAGCGAGCGCATACAATCCGGCTACAATGACGACATCGCGGAAGAAATAAGACAAGGATTTCCAAGTAGAAGACTCGAAACAATGCTTGGGGATCGCTGCTCGGACATCTTGGATCGTGAAGGGGAGCCGTTCTCGCTCAAATGGAGATTCGCTAGAATTAATTGGTTCGACTAGATTTGATTGCACGTATTTTTAAAATTTACCTAATAACTAAGATCCCAACCGCATTGTTACATTTCGATATAATTTTGGCAACAATTTTGGAGTGGCTGGGTGATTGCTAAATCTTGATAAAAGAAACTTTGCTGGGTGTGTTGGGTTGTCTCCTCACGGAGAGGCTCCGCCAACATTCTTCAACCCAACCTAACAGATCTACAGATCTTTGCTAAAGACTAAATCATCCACCCATCCGAATCTCTGAGTAGAAAGAAGCAAGCGAATCACCATTTGCTTGGGTGCTAATCGTGGTGCGGACTCGAACGTTGTTGCTTTCAAACCAAACTCGCTCGGAAGAGCTAGTATTCCCGTTGGTGGTAACTAGAGTGAGCGCGTCATCATCACCCATCGTGTATTGAGCCACTTGTAGAGATTTAGAGTTGCTACTGGATGTGTGAAAAAGTCTGCCAGTCTTAGCTTCTGGTGTATCGGCAATAGCAATTGCGATCGATTCACCTTGTTGATTTGGCGAATTTTTGGTAGGTGTATCCCAAGCAATTGTGCCTTTCCAGGTATATTTCACTCCACCCCAAATTGAGCTGGGATCCACACCTGCTTGCTGACAGAGTTGGGTGACTTGGGGACTGTCGTTGGCTAAAATCTCAATTACTAGATCAGATTTTCCATGTTCTGACTGTTTCAAAGTTAGATGTTGACTAGTCTTTTGGGAAAACCATTTGCCAGCACTTAATTCAAAAAATTCGCGGACATTCATAAATTGGTGAAGGGCTTGCACTGAGCGTAGCCGTTGGTGGAACCTCTCCGCAAGGAGAAGAGTGAATGGTGGATGGTGGCTAGGAATTAGAACCTTCACTAACCATCATTGACTATTTCAAAAATTGATCTCAGCCAATAAACAAGTATAACCTTCTATCCTGACGCTTGACTGTCGCTAATTCGTTGAAGCCAAATGGTTGCGGCGGCGGCGACATTCGGTTGACTATCTTTCGTGAGGTATTTGAGCGCGGAGATACTTTTGGGGGTGGGTAATTGCCCTAATGATTCAGCTAAACGCTGACGGACTAACCAGTCTTCAGATTCAATAAATAATAATAATCGATCGATTGCCGCAACTGCTTTAATTTCGCCCAGGGCAGCAATTGCCGCTTGCTGAAGCACGACTTCTTTTGAGTCTAAAGCTTGCATCAGCACATCAAAAGCACGGGGATCTTTGAGATTGCCAAGGGATACCGCCGCGCTGAAACGTACGAGCCAATCAGTATCTTCATAAAACGCTCGAACTAGTGCTTCAAAGGCACGAATATCTTCTAAGTAGCCGAGGGCACCTGCGGCATCAGCGCGAATCCCATAATCTGGGTCATTAGCAAGAATCTCGATCAAAATCGGGTAAGATTCTGGTGTAGCTTTGACCCCCAGCGCAAATACTGCCATCGATCGCAATTGTAAGCTTTCATCATTGAGCACTTTTTTGATCAATGGTAGTGCGACATCCGCCGGAAAATCTCGGAGTGATGCTAATGCTACCATCCGATCCCGCAAATCAGGACTCTCTAGCTGGGTAGCTACTGAGGCTATCTCTGCTGGTTCTCGTTGGCGTAGCTGTTCTGCGGGAAGATCGCTCATATACTTTTTATCGTGCTTTATCTCTAGATTGTAACAAATTTTATTGTTGTGAAGACTAGACAGTTTCGAGCTTCCAATTCCTAGTTTGGCTCCGCTCACTGAGCGGAGCCAAACTGAAATCCCAACACTTCCCCCCGATTGCCATCCATGCCCAGTCATATCGACTCAACTCATCTGTGCCAACTTACTGCTGCTCAAATCAAAGAGATTTTAGTGCTAGAGGGAGTATCAATCGAACAATATCAACCGCAGTTACATCGATGGTTGACGATCGCCCAGTTACCAGATCTGGGACAATTAAGCTTAAATTTAGAACCTGAAAAAGCCCAAGAGATCGATCTCCGGTTACAGCAGCGAGAGATTGTAGAATTTACAGCGATGACGATGGTGATGAATATCGATATTTGCGATCGATATGTGTTTATTCCACTCTTAGCACAGCTAGATCTCCACGGCAATAATCAGAGTGAATTATGGGGCAGAATTTGCTTGCGGGGAAATTTCAATAGTATCTGGACTGCTCAAGATTTATCTTGGGTTCAAGCATTAGGGCAACAATTACTTGCAGCAATCAACTTGCTGACAGAATTTGTGACGACTCAGCCAACAGTTAATGGTTCGGCACCATTATCATATCTAGCTGAATCGATCGAACGAGTTGATGAATTGGAGCTAATTTGTCAAAAAAAGGATGATTTTATCAATAATATCGCTCACGACTTACGAGCACCATTGATGAATATCAAAATGGCAATGCAGATGTTGCAAATTAGTATAAAAGTAGACCCTGAACTTACCAGCTTATTATCAGGGCATCCAGCGGAAAGATATTTAGATATATTAGAACAAGAATGCGATCGAGAAGTAGATTTGATTAATAATATTTTAGACTTGCAGCAATTGGATACAGTACTAATTAAATCGAAACGTGATGTTAAAGATCGATTCAACCTTGAATCAATCGAGATTGAAGGCTGGCTATCAACTACAGTTGGATCATTTACAGATCGTGCTAATCAATCCCACCTAAAAATCACCACATTTATTCCTAAGTCAATTCCAGCTATTTTAACAGATCGAATTTATCTAACCAAAATTCTAACAGAGTTGTTAAATAATGCCTGTAAATATACCTGTATTGGCGGTGATATCGTCGTATCGATCGATAGCAACCTCAAATTAGAAATCTTAACAATTCAGATTAGAAATAAAGCAGAGATCGACACAGAGTACTTGCCATATATCTTCGATAGGTTCTACCGCGTTCCTGGCAATGATCGATCGAAACAAGGTACCGGACTAGGCTTGTCTTTAGTCCAAAAACTAGTAGAGGAGTTACATGGGAAAATTAACGTTACGAGTAGCAACGGCTGGACAGAATTTACTGTCAATTTGCCAATTAAAATCCGAAGTTAGGCTTTTGGCTTGAGGACATACCATCATTAGAGCCAAAAACCATAACTCCTAACCTAACTACTAATTAGAACTCAAACCCAATCCCAATATTAGTACCATTCACATCAGCAAAATCGGTGTTGTAACTGGCGAGGATCGCAATTCCATCATAGAGATTGATATCAACACCAATGGTACCCAATAAGCCAAGTTTATCACCTTGGGCAGTCCCACCTCTAGAGCTAAATTGAACTCCACCACCAGCGTGAAAAGTGAGTAAAGGATTTCGTTCAAATGGTTCTTTGTCCCCTAACGAAAAATCGTAGGTGACAGGCACACGGATCACGGTATTATTGCTACCAAAGAGGGCTGATGGCCGAATCGAGTAATTTTCGGAGAACGGGAATCTGCTAATTACGCCAAAAGTGGATGAACCATTACCAAAACCAATCGCTGGACCAACGTAATTTTGGGGAATTCTAGTCGGATAGCCACTACCTGTATCTGTGGTACTTGGTGATGATGGAGATTGAGGCGAAGTCCCAGGGAGTTCCGACTGAGCAATTTGGAGTTTTGAGGGAGTTTTGAGATCGGGGCTAGTGATGGGTGCTTGGTTTTTCCAATCCGATCCGGCGATTTGGATCGGAGCTGTTCTAGCTATTGGAGTCCCACGGGTGCTGGATTGACTAACTAGTGCAGACGTATTTGGTTGTAAAATTGGTGTGGTATTGATAGGTGGGATCATATCGGGTGCTGATTACTCCTCAAAGGTTGGTGAATTGAATATAGCTACTGAAAATCAAAATCCTAATTAAGGATTTAGACTGGATAATTGATTATATAGTTTCCGTCGAGCAAATCCCCTCACTCGAATGTCTCGATTTGAGACATGGATGTTGCGATTATGTCAGATATAAATGGCAGAATATGCCGATTTTGACTATTTGTAGTGCCTTCGGTAAAGACAATTAGTAGATAAGGTTGTCGATTTGGTAATTCGATATAGGCGGCATCATGGCGCACCTGGGATGTCCAGCCTGCTTTCGACCAGATTTGACTCTCAGGTGGTAAACCTGCGCCCAGAAACCCATTTACCTGATTTTCTTCGCCTGGGTCGGGGGTGGCTCCAGCCAAGTGGAGATCTCGCTGAAGTAGTTGCATCATTTGACTCGATCGATCGCTGCTAACGGCAGCACCCCCAACGATACTGTGCATTAATCTCGCGACAGCATCTGTAGTCAGCATATTGCGGTTTTCCCGCAGTTCACCGACAAACATCCGTTCTCGTCCGTAGGGGCCTTCACTCCAAGTCTTTTGATTGACATTAATTTGATCTAGTTCTGGCCAGCCCAGGGATTGATAATAGCGGTTAATTAGATTCCGCTGGGCTTTCCATGTGGTAAATGGCCCTGGAGAAAGTTCTGGCCCACTAGTAGTACCAGTCAAGGTATCAACGACTAGACTAGTGGCATCATTACTGGAGTCTACGATCATATCCCGCACGGCGCGATCGAGTTCCACAGAAGGTTCTGCCATGCCTTGCTGGAGCCACTCGTGCATGGCTAATAAATAAAATAGCTTGATCATACTTGCGGGGTAAATCCGTTCACCACCGCGATAATTAAAGCCTCTAACTGGATACTTCCACAGCTCATCAGCCGTAATCGCTCCACCAGTATTAACTGGAATTGGTCGATCGTAAACTAGCCAAGTTAGGGCAATTTGTTCGCGGCTCAAGTCAGGAAATTTCGCCCAAGTACTTGCTAGAGCTTGCTCGGCCAGGGTTGTTAGAATTGAATTTGATTGATAGAAGTGCATTTAAACAGTGAATAGTGAATAGTGAATAGTGAATAGTGAATGAGAAAAGAGCACTTGTTCCAAAGCCTACAGCCTACAGCCTACAGCCTAATTCCGTGCAAACTGCATCCAGTGTTAAATCCCACAGGTCTGTCGGGAGTGTCTCAACATAGCTAAAATCGAAGACAATGCCAATTGTCGGAATCTTCCGCCACTGTGGATTCGATCGCAATCGATCGTAATAGCCACCCCCATAGCCCAATCGATAACCGCGAGCATCCATCGCAACTGCCGGAACTAAGATTAAATCCACTAAATCAGGCGTGAGCAGGGGTGATGCCGGATCGGGTTCTAGAATACCGTATTTTCCAATTACCAAGGCTTCTGAAGGCTTCCAGTGGTGCCATAGTAGCTCTTTATCAACAGATCGAGGTAAGCCCCATTGTTTGTGTGTGTGGGTAAATAAATAGTCTAAAGTTGGTTCTTGGCGATGACTTTGGTAGACGAGAATCGTCTGTGCTGCCATAAATTGAGGGCAAGCTAAGAGTTGATCACAAATTTGATCGCTCTGAGATCGCCAGACTTCGGCAAGTAACGCTTGTCGCTGCTGGAGCAATTGATTACGCAAGCTAGTTTTATCACAATTCACAATTCCAAATCTTTACTACAGGTCAACTAACTATAATTTACCAAGTCTTGCGGATGGTGCTGGACATTTCAGGGACTAGCGATCCTTACACCCAACCCTGCCAAAATTAAAATCGATCATCAAGGAAAGATTTTGGGTATTATCTATAGTAATGTAGACATCTTGAACGAATTAAAGTCATCGTAATCAGTTTAGGATTCAACCTTGATTTGACGCTCGCATCAAATTGTATTTCCGAACCCCCGTTTATTAAAATTCCTGCTGTTACCCATTCCAAGGTATAGCTATTACAACTTAAAGCATCTTATTTTTATCTATGGATCTCCCAACTAAATCGGCAGAAAGTGAATCCTTAGCCCAATACCTATCCAAAGTGGAAACAGGTCCCCGCAAACTAGTTAAATTGGAAGTGGATTTTATTCCTCAAAGTAGGAAAAAGTGGGAGCAAATCCTGATCGATCGAACAACTGATCGAGAACTCGCTGAACAAGCAATTAATGATTGTTATCAATATGCTGGATTGGAACAATCACGGATTCTGTGGACGGAAAATCCGCTCACTGCCATGACAATTTTAGCTAATCGTCCAGATTTAGTCGATGTCGGCACTAGAATTCTTAATCAAATCTGTAGTAGCTGCAATCAAATCATCAATAGTCAAATCAGTCCAGAGTTTATTGAAGTTGTAAAAGCCTACGGAAATCCTCGTGCTCAAATTACTGGCGAGGAGCAAAAGATTGCCTTCGATCCACTAGGCGACTTTCTCAATCAAGTATCCATTACCGAGGTCAAAAAAAATCATCCTCAAATCGATCCAGCTTCCCTACCTGCGGCGATGCAAGATTATCGAATTGCTTACTTAAGCTATTTTGATTACTTCCACCAGATTGGCCTGAATATCTCTCAAATCCAACCACTAATCGACTTAGCCAAGTGCTGTGGCTGTTGCTGGGCATTTGAAAATATCACAATTCTCACACCCAAACCAACCGAGATCGAATTCAATCAGCATGGTGAATTAATCGCCCTCGTCTATGATGGAGTCAATATCCTTGAGTGAATTTAGATCGTCAGTCCCCGACCCGTGGCATAATTAGAGGATAAGTTAGGCTAATTGACTAGGATCCAAACTAGCTAATCGCGATCGATACCTAATCGATCGGTCTACACTTAAATACTATATTGTCGATCGGCAGCAATCGATCAGCTCATCACAAGGATGTCGAAACTGTGCCCCTAATTACTACTGGTAAGCCATTTATCCGCGATCTCGAACAAGCCGGATCTTTGGGTGTATATGTCCCTCTCGAAGGTGGTTATGAAGGTCGCTACCAACGGCGACTGCGGGCAACTGGGTATGAAAGTATGCGGATATCTGCCAGAGGTTTAGGCGATATCAGTACCTACCTGACTGGAGTCCACGGAGTCCGCCCCGCCCACGTTGGCAAAAAGGAAATTCGCACCTATTACATTCCCCCCATCCTCGATACCTATCTCGCTCACTTGCGTCCTACTTCCAAGGGTTTGGTACTATGGTTGGTTGATGGGCAAGTCTTATCTAGTCAAGAATTAGCCTATCTAGCCGAATTACCCTCGATCGATCCTAGAATTAAAGTAGTGATCGAACTAGGTGGAGATCGGGAATTTCGCTGGGTGCAACTAGCTTCATTGGTATAGTCTCTTTCAAAACCTAAAGCCTAAGACCTAAAGCCTAAAAACTAACAAAGCATGAGCGCAATCACCCCAAGTCAAGTTAAATCCACTATCGAAGCAGGTATCCCTGAAGCAATCGTCCAAATCACCGATCTCACAGGTGGCGGCGATCATTACCAAGCTGTGGTAATTTCTGCTCAATTTGAAGGTAAATCACTAATTCAACAACATCAATTAGTCTACGCAGCAGTGAAAGAACCAATGGCGAGTGGTGCGATTCATGCCCTCGCACTCAAGACTTATACCCCTGCAACATGGCAAGCTGAGAATTAAGTATTTCTCTACACTCTCTACCCTCTACCCATTATTCTCTACTCTCTAAATTATGACTACTCCAGCAGCAGAAACAATTGGTACGCTCATCAAAGACAATAAAATCATGGTCTTCATGAAAGGCAATAAATTAATGCCTCAATGTGGATTTTCCAACCAAGTCGTCCAAATTCTGAATATTCTGGGTGTACCTTATGAAACAGTCGATGTTTTAGCTGACCAAGATATTCGCCAAGGTGTGAAAGAATACTCTAATTGGCCTACGATTCCGCAGGTATATATCAATGGTGAATTCATCGGTGGCTCTGATGTGCTGACCGAGCTGTACCAAAAAGGTGAACTTCAGCAAATGGTGGAAGTAGCTTTGGCTAGTTGATAGCTAACCACCTCATGTTCAGGGTGGGTAGTTCCCACCCTAGCTGAGTGTGTTGGGTTGTCTCCTCACGGAGAGGCTCCGCCAACATCCTTCAACCCAACCTACAGATCTATCAACTAAATTAATACCTGTAGTCTGGTTCCCTCTGCAATTCGAGAAGTTCAAAATTGGAGGGGTCATAAATATATCGCATGACTTCCTCCTCGATCCGATTGATTTGATATGCTTCTAGCACATTAGTACTTCGTAATGCTGCTAAATATCCATCGAGGTATAGCCGCAAATCGTCGAAGCGATAACCTTTGTGCCACATTTCTACCAATGCGTCAGTAATCTTTTGATAGTATCCGACTGTTTCTATAGTTTGCAGCATGGCTTAATCCTTGGACATACTAAATAGGATATATCAAAATTGTTTGGTCTGACATTAATTATAGTCTATGGGACTTCTGGTCAAACTGGGGTGTGGAAAATACACATTTATTGATCGCAATAATAGCGACCCCCATCACAGACTTTTGGATAATCCTGAACCAGATATATATGATCTAGATCGTTGGAATGTTCACGAATGTTCCAGTGCTACAGAATATCTGAGCAAAACCAGCAATCATTTCCTGAAAAAGCGTGCAGATTCATGTCATAGAAGGCAATCATAACTTACGATCGCTATTGACTTGGCATCTGCACCAAGCGGGTTATCATGTTCAACAATCGGCAACATTAGCACAGGCGTATCAACATTGTGATCGAGCATTACCCACACTCGCCATCGTCGATTCCGATTTACCTGATGGCGAAGGGGTGGAGTTTTGTAAATGGTTGTATCCCCAAGGCAATTCGCTAATTTTGATGCTATCAGCCCGAATTCGCGACATCGATTTAGTTACCGCACTTCAGGCGGGAGTTGATGACTACCTCAAGAAACCGTTTGGGATGCCGGAATTTTTGGCACGAGTTGCGGCTCTACTTCGGCGGAATCGGGGGTTAACGACGATTCCCACCGAAATGACTTATGGGCATTTACGGATTGACTTGGTACGGCGGTGTCTGTATCTGAGCGATAAATCTTCAGCGAAGCCACTGGAAACGAAAATAGACCTTAGCCCCCAAGAGTTCAGTTTACTCTACGTTCTAGCCCAAGCTAACGGTCGCCCAGTCCATCGCAGTGAATTATTAAAACTTGCCTGGGATATCGATATTGATAATCCACGCACCGTAGACAGTCACGTCCTCTCGCTCCGCAAAAAGCTCGGACACCCAGATCCGATTGAAACTGTCCGTAAAGTCGGCTATCGGTTGAATTATTAGAATAGCGACAATAATGTTAAGATATTGATACAATCGCTGATAATCAAGCGAGAATGTTCATAAGAGCAACTTCAGGTAACAAGTATGATTAATCGCCAAGCCGTATTAGAGTATCTGAACAAACATCCTAGCCATACCACTTGGCAAATGCGGTTGCATTTTTTGCAGGCTAGTCGTGAAATCGATAGTCAGTCGTCGATTTCGATTAGTTCGATCGCTAATCAACTCAATTATGTCCTCCGCGATCTCGAATCGATCGGGACGATTGTGCCATCAGCGAAATCTTTGACACAGCATCAAGACATTTATCAGGGCGAGTACAGCAGCAGCCACAATGCTAGATCAGCTAGCAAATAACCTACTTCTTGGTTGTCCAAACAGTACTAAACATCATCAGCATCGCGCCGATAGAGATGGCAATTGCCAGTCCACCAACGATTGCATTTTGGGTAGATTCGTCGATGATCATAGTTAATTCTCAGATTGGGTAATACGACGGATGTTTAAGACATCACTCATCTGTTTAATTTGAGCAAAACAGCGTTCTAATTGTAATTTATCACTAACTTCGATCGACAGATCGATAATTGCGGGTTTGGCATAATGAGTGATCACATTAGCCGATCGCACATTAATTCTATTATCGGTTAAGCGGGACAGAACATCTTTGAGTACTCCCACTCGATCGAGAACTTCTAGTTGAACGCTAACTGGATAAGTACGGGGCTTTTCTTTAGTTACCTGGGTATTCCAACTGACGGGTAGAAGGCGGTTCCCGTCCATCTGTCCGATATTAATACAGCCCTGACGGTGAATTGAGATCCCATTGATGCGAGTCACTAAACCAATAATTGGCTCACCAGGAATCGGGCTACAACAGCCTGCCAAGTGATGTAATAGTCCCTCAATCCCTAAGATCGGGAAGTCACTATGAGTAGTGGGCTGCTGCTTTGGTAAGGTTGTCGGTGGTAATTCGGGGGTAGGAGCTTCCCGATCTCTGACGATCTCGCGGAGCCGATTGACGACCATTTGTTGAGTAATTTCGCCATATCCCAACCCCGCGAGTAAATCCTCGACGGTGATATAGTTGCACTTTTGGGCAACTGCTAGCATCGGTTCAGATTTGAGCAGGGCTTCTAGACCACTTTTGCCTAGTTCTCGCTCCAATGATTCCCGTCCCCTAGCCACATTTTCATCGCGATGCGATCTCTTATACCATTGGACGATGCGGTTGCGCGCGCCCGGGCTGACGACGAAGTTGAGCCAGTCCAAGCTCGGATGGCTGTTTTCGCGAGTGATTACTTCGACGATATCGCCATTGGATAAAGTGCGGGAGAGGGGTACAATTCGATCGTTCACCTTAGCACCAGAACAGTGATTGCCGACTTCGGTATGAATTCTATAGGCAAAATCTACAGGGGTGGAGCCGTGGCGGAGGGAGACGACTTCGCCTTTGGGGGTAAAAACATAGACATCCCGTTCGAGTAGGGAGTCTTTGAGATGATCATCAAATTCGATCGCATCTTTGACATCATTTTGCCATTCTAATAGTTGGCGCAACCAGGAAAATTTCTCGTCAACTTCGGTGCGTCTGGTTGTGGTGGCAGCTTTTGGTTCTTTGGTAGTTTCTGGTTTACCAACTTCGGATTTAGCTGCTTCTTTATATTTCCAATGAGCAGCAATTCCATATTCTGCCACATTGTGCATTTCTAGTGTCCGAATTTGGACTTCTAATGGCGTTCCAGTAAATCCGACGACGGTGGTGTGGAGGGATTGATAGCGGTTGTTTTTTGGTAAACCAATATAGTCTTTGAATCTACCAGGAATGGGCTTAAACGCATCATGAATTTCAGCTAGAGCTAGATAACACTCATGATTTGATTTGACGATAATTCTAATCGCAGTTAGATCGTAAATTTCGCTAAATTCTTTTTTCTGATAGCGCATCTTTTGATAGATACTGTAGAGATGTTTTGGTCTACCACTAACATCTATATGCTCGATATGTGCTCGATCGAGTCGATGCCGGATCATCTCGGTAACGTTGGCAATTCTAGCTTCTCTAGCCGTTCGCTTCTCGGCAACCAGATCTTGAATCCGCCGATAATCTTCAGCTTCGATATATTTGAAGGAGAGATCTTCTAATTCCCATTTGATTCTACCTAAGCCTAACCTGTCAGCTAATGGTGCAAAAATATCGCGAGTTTCTTGAGAGATCGCTTGCTGTCGTTCGGGGCGCAAATGATCGAGAGTTCGCATATTATGTACTCGATCTGCTAACTTAACCACGATCACCCGAATATCCTGCGCCATCGCAATAAACATCCGTCGAAAATTTTCAGCCTGCTGCTCTTTCTTACTAGAAAATTCAAATTTAGATAGCTTAGTTACCCCTTCAACTAAATGGGCTGTCTCCTGACCAAATCTCGATCCAATTTCATCGATCGTAATCTCAGTATCTTCAACTACATCATGCAAAAATCCAGCCGCGATCATCTCTGCCCCACCACCTAAATCTCGCAGCAATCCAGCTACCGCAACCGGATGACAGATATAGGGTTCTCCCGATTTGCGCTTTTGATCGCCATGTAGATCGTAGGCAAATTGAAAGGCATTCTTAATTAACTGTCTATCGCTATTTACCGCAGGATCGGGATGTTGGACTCCATCCAAACATTGCTGCAACCAATCAGGAATATCGCAACTGTAGGTTGCTTCATCATCAGCATCTGTACCAGGCACAGCCATAATCGCAACATCGGCGACATCATCAGCGGAAATAGAAAGGGGAGTGGTCATGGCTGAAGAGGATAGGATAGGAACAATACAACTCAAGTGAAGTGTCTACTTGATCGTCAAAGGGTAAAATTACTGGCAGGTACGTTCTATTCTAACGAAGTTAATCATGCTGCCAACCGAACAGATTTTGATGTGGCAACAATTATTTACCCTCCTCTCCAACTTGCCCACTGACTCTATTCCAGACTTAAGAGTCAGCCTCGATCGATCGATCAAATTCTTTGAATCCCACATTCTCCCACAAGATCTAGATAATCTACCAGATCCGATCGCTGGTAAAATGCGATCGTATTTAACCGAAAGTCATCGATTATTGCGGTTACTGCCGATCGATCTCACATTCATTGCCGCAGCTCGTAATCCGGCTACTATCGAGCATCGCCGCCAAGCCTACCAAGAAAAGTTAGACTTACTCATTCAATATTGCCAAGCCGTAATCAAAATCTAAATATTCACTATTCACTATTCACCATCCACCAATTTAATGCATTGTCCTAAATGTAAATCTGAACTAGTGAATGGAATTCTCAGCGATTTGCTGCTGACAAAACATTGTCGTGAGTGTCAAGGCGACTGGATTTCTGGACGCAATTATCAGACATGGAAATCTCAACGCGCAGAAATTTTGCCAAACCCCGATGTCTTAATGCAGAATTATGATCTGCCCTACACTCCCAGTTCATTAGATGCCAAAACAGCTCTCTGTCCAGAATGTGGCTGTGTGATGGCCAGAGGGAAAGTGACACTTAAAGAACCATTTTACCTAGAGCATTGTCTCACTTGTGGTGGGATTTGGTGCGATCGAGGTGAGTGGGAAGTGCTCGAACAGCTCAAGCTCGATACCAATATCGCCAAAATCTTCTCTGGTATTTGGCAAGCCCAAGCCCGTGTCAGTCATACCAATCAACTCGAACGTCAAGCCGTAATTGACAAAGTTGGCATCGAAATAGCCCAACAAGTCTTCGATTTTGCCGATCTCCTCGCCAAACAGCCAAATGGTGATTTTGCAGCAGCTTATTTAATGCGAAGATTTAAGGATAGGGGTTAGGAAATAGGGATTAGGGATTAGGAATTAGAGCCTAGACATGAACAGTTCCCCCATCCCCCAGTC
>CASBPY010000018.1 GCA_949127675.1 Synechococcales cyanobacterium PMM_0072 | reverse complement strand
TTTGGGTGCTTCTCTTCCATTTTGCTGATATCCTGTTTCGGATGCTGCCAGAAGTTTCTTTTCTCAAACCGCTAGTTGCCGCAGGAGGACTTGCGGTGCCCTTGTTTTTCATCCTGAGCGGATATGTAATTGGTTGGCGATATATTGCCAAGCTTGCCTCGCCTACGATTCAAACTGTTTTGAGATTTTGGGTGCTTCGGCTGGGGAGAGTCTATCCAGTCCACATCTGCACTCTCTTGATCAGCTTAGCTATGGTCGCTCGGCATGGGTGGCCGACTGATGAGGGGCATAGTCTTGGTAAATTTATTGCGAATTGCTTTTTGATCCATTCCTGGGACTACAACTTTAGCTTGAGTTGGAACTACCCTGCGTGGTCGATCAGTTCTGAGTGGTTCGCATACCTGATTTTCCCTTTGGTGGCGATCGGTCTAGCGCGAATCGATCGGGTGTGGGCATTTAGGGTGACGATTTTAATGTGTGTCCTATCTGCCTGTGTTTATGCATTCGAGGAACATTTGGTATTCAAGGGTCTGGTGGAGGTAGTTCCCACCTTCGTTGGTGGGGTGGCTCTGGCGATCGCCTATCCGCCAAGTAGGTCTTCGAGATGGTTGCGTCTGTCGTCAACAATCGGATTGCTCGTTGCCATGATCTTGCCGTACACCATCGGATCTGGATCTGGACAAAAAGCTATCTACTTGATCTTGTTTTTTATCCTTGTGGGGGTCCTGGGAGTTAGCGGTCATCAAGCGATGTCGTTGTGGCGAAGCCGCATATTAGTATATCTGGGAGAAATCAGTTACTCTTTGTATATGACTCACACGATCGCGATTACTCTATTAACTAGGTTTTTCTCGTTTGAAGCTTTTTATGATCGATCGTTATCGATCAGGCTAGGAATCGTACTGGTGAGTTTGTTTGTAATTATTATCACTGCCGTGGGCATGTTTTACACGATTGAGCAACCGTTTAGAAATCTGTCGCGTCGATTGAATATCAAGTCAAAAGTGGGATAGGTAGGAGTATAATTAGCTCAGATTATGATCGTACAAAGCATATACTAATCGGCTCTCTGATTATGGAGAAAGCGATAAAATAAAGATAAATGGATTAGACCCCGTTATTTATGGATAACCAAACTTTAGACCTAGAGATTCCCGAAGACATTGCAAATAATCTGATCGAGTTCTCACCAGAGCGACGAAAGCAAGTCTTTGACTTCGTGCGATTTTTAGCCCAACAACAGGAAGCAACTGTCAATCCAACCCCATCTCAAAGGGTCTTAGGACTCCACCAGGGGATGGGATGGATGAGTGATGATTTTGACTCGCCGTTGCCCGATGAGTTTTGGTTAGGTGAAGCATGAATCTCTTGCTAGATACACACACATTTATTTGGTGCAGTATCGATCCAGATAAACTGTTCCCCAGGGTTCGCAATATGATTATGGACGATACTCATGGGGTGTTTTAAGTTTAGCCAGTGTCTGGGAAATGCAAATCAAAATCCAGTTAGGAAAGCTGAGGTTTGAGATACCTTTACCTGAGATACTCTCAGCACAACAAGCAGTAAATGGAATTCAGCTTTTATCCATCGAGCTTCCTCATATTTGGGCTTTGGAAGGTTTGCCCCATCATCATCGAGATCCTTTTGACAGGTTGTTAATTGCTCAGACACAAACCGAGAATATGACATTGGTATCGTCAGATAAGGTCTTCGCTCTCTATGGTGTAAATTTATTTTGGTAACTAATCTACCCTCCTCCCTCATGTCTGACACTGTAAGTGGAAGCAATGTGTGACAACTTTAATAAGAGAAGATTTGATTGATGAAACTACAGCAGTTATTACAGGAAAAGCGCGACGATATTCTAGCAGTTGCCGCTAAACATGGAGCTTTTAATGTGCGGGTGTTTGGTTCGGTATCTAGAGGTGAAGAGACGGAAACTAGCGATATCGATCTATTAGTCGATTACGACCTTCAAAAGGTTTCAGCATGGTTTCCCGGTGGGCTATTGATGGATTTACAAGATTTATTAGATCGCAAGGTGGATATTGTGACAGAACAAGGGTTGAGTCATTTAATTAAGGATCGGGTATTGGCTGAGGCAAAATCTCTATGAACTTAGAAAAAGATAAGGTTTATGTGGAGCATATTCTAGAGTGCATTGATAAAATTAATCAGTATACGGGCGGCGATCGGCAACGATTTATTGGTGATGATTTAGTCCAAGATGGTGTTTTACGCCGTTTGCAAACGATGGCAGAATCGACTCAACGTCTATCAGACTATCTCAAGCAAACTTCCCCAGATGTGGATTGGCGTGCTTTGTCGGGGTTTAGAAATGTCTTGGTTCATGATTATCTCAATGGTATCGATCTAAATCGAATTTGGGATATTGTCGATAACTATTTACCAGCCCTGAAAAGGGCGGTTGAAGGTATTGCTAGTCAGTTGGTGGAGAATGATTAGGGAAACTGATGGTTTATTGTTTTCGCGTGTGTGGATCGACCACTAGGCGGATAAATTGGGCAGATTGGCAATATGCAATTGAGTGATTTCCGATCTACCTTTCCCCTGATAATTATCGGGAGGGAGGTTTCCACTGAGGTAATCCGATAGTAGCTTGAGATTGTTTCTCTGGGTTTGGTTTTTGCTCTTCTATACTTTCTATACTATTTTCCGATGAACTTGACTCAACAATCTCATCCAGAATATGCTGCTCTGGTTCGAGTTTCAAGGTTTGTTTTTTACTGACGGCTGGTTTTATTTTTGATTTAGGGTTACTACGTACTGACTTTTCATGAACTTTTGGCTCTGGCTTTTTTCGAGATTTTGAATTCTTTGTTTCACTCTCGATACTGGTGACATCAATTGGTAAAACCGCCACAGCTAACTTCTCGACTTTTTCATCGCGTTCCAAGGCACTCGAAAAGTCGGAAATACCTGAATTGAGACTAGGTGATAGTGATTTGGTACTAGTAATAATATCGATCGAATCTGCTTGTTCGATCATTTTTAGGGATTGTTCTTGAGATATAATCACATTTTCACCCCTCCCCGTTCCCAAAAATTTGATTACTTGCTTAGAAGTCTTCGCAGCTTTAGTTTCCTTAATTGCATCGCCAACAATATCCTGAATTCGCTGTTTGGCTAGAGCTAATGCGACAATATCTACGTTCTCACACTCACTGCTAGCATATCGATGAATAATTCGATGTTGAGAGAGTGACAGATTTCGAGTGTAATCTTGATTGTTTGCTGGAACTGCTAAATATTCTCTAGTCTGAGGATCGAAAACATAAATGACGGAGAGATCGTTCCGGTTATATTTTATTTTAGCTTTTTCCTTTCCCCTGATTTTATCTGTTCTCCGAAAATCATCTGTTTCATAACGTTCTCGCAAAGTCTGCAATCGATCGCTGTTATAAAATAGATAATTAAATTCGATCCCTTTCCTACTAATCGTTCTTTCATCAATGTCACCCAATAGAACCTTTAACGTCTCGTCAGAACTTGGTAAGGAGATAGGATAAGACTGGACCGCATGATTCCATACTGAGGCACGGGGACTCTTCAGTCCAGTGTGTGCATCTTGGTTATGTATATCCACAATAAAAATGTGGATAATCTCTTGCAGTTCATATAAAGTAATAACTGCCTGCTTTTTTGGATCGTAATCACTTTTTTCTAATAGCTGCAAGCATCGTCCTGGAATCGTACCACTGAGTTGTGTTTTGATGCTGCCGAAAAATCTTTCAACGGTAGCTTTATACCAAGGCATCCTGACCGGACAAAACTCCAGATTTATCTTTAGTTCTCTACAAGCATCTTCTAACGATTTACCCCGAAAATCGGTACCATTGTCAACCTTGAGAGTTTCCATCAACCCAAAAGACTTCCAATCCTTTTTCACAGACTTATATGTCGATCTTACATAGTCTTTAGATCTAATACTATGCAACAAACAATACATAACTGAGAGATAACTCGGTGGCTCGAAAGTCAGGTAATAACCAACTACCGTTTGTGAATAAACATCAATTGCCGTTGTTAACCAAGGCAGACCAACTGGTAATCTATAATCATTGTCGAGGATGTAAAAAGGTAAAAGACTGTGATCGATTGCGACAATTTCTAGAGGTCTAGTCGGGTTTGAGCCTTGACCAACATACACAGGCTGATGAATTAAGTCTGCCGTTCTCTTTCCTAACCGTGCCTTATCTCTCTCCTGTGGAGGGATCTTTTGGATTATATTCCGAATTGCCATATATTCAGGGATTTTTAGCTCTGCTAAATTCAGATATCCCCTACGCTGGTTTTCTTCCACAATTAGAACAATTACTCGATCGTAAGTGTCTTTAATCGAAGAACGATTAGAATTAAGATACACTTCATCAATTGCTTGCTTAATAATTTGATGAATTTCTGGGTCGAGTCGAGAGCTACGGTTGCCTTTCTTACTAGTATTTGATACCAGCGAATGTATATCTCCTTCAGATTGTTTATATTTTCTCAGCCACTGATAGACAGCACTATGTGAGGGTTGAGATTTATCTCTGATTTCTTGCGGAATATCTTCAGCTACTTTTAGTTGAAAATATACTTCTTGGATAATTGGTTCTAAAGCTTGTGGCGTAGATTTATAGACACCGCGCTCTAAAACTTTTGTTACATATTTTTCTCGCCAGATTGCATCAGTCTTCTCTGCTTCACTCAGATTGGGAAAGGAAATATGTTGTTGAGATGTAGCTGTAATAAACTCAAGTTCCCCTTTGAACAAAAAATTCATGATTATGTCTTCCGACAAGTTACTCTGTTGTCTTGTCACAACATTCAGAATTTTCCACTCTCTGGGTGGTATCCGCTCGATTAATTGATATTCTTGGTTGTGTAGTTCAAATTTCAAACCATCTTTGAGCGTTATTCTAGTCATTGAATAATACCCCCCATTCTATTTTTTCCGAAACTGCGGTAATAGCACTGTCTGATTTGATCGATCGATTAAGATCTATTTCCACCAAACCATGAAATAGCAATTTAAACAGCACATTTTGTCGAATCTTTTGGTCGTCTAGTGCTTGACAGACTTCTGCTAACGAAGTTGGTACAATCGATCTCACAATTTCCAGGCAGTCTCGGTACTCGTCAATCCTGAAGTTCTCTCTTTCATATCTGTAGAGTAACTTAATATTTGACAGGAACGGCTCTCGCTGTACTTCTAACTCCGTTAGAGCAACAAATATCCATCCTGTCTCATCACAAATATCTGACAAGAATCTATACAGTCGCTGGTATTTACCGCTCTCAATTACCTTTTGCGACTTAACTTCAATAATCTGTTTCTTCTGGCGGCGCACAACCTGGAAATCAGGAGCGTAGCATTTCTGTTTGCCATTGCTGTAATAATCGAATGAGATTGCTGGTGTATTGTAAGACAGAACATCTGGATCGAACTCTAGCCAGTACATAAAGTCTTTTTGTAGTAACGAGCTGTAGGAGATACTCGTCCCCATCTTGCAACTGCTGAAATTACCGACAGTCTGCTTGTATCCACGATTCTTGTGTTGGTGCCTAGAAATAACCATAGAGCATCTCGTATAATTGTGAGATACTCTAGATTATATCTGATATTTTAGCTTATAAGTAAAAATATTTTGCCTTATGAGTAAATATTTTATCTTATGCATAAATATTTTGACTTATGCGTAAACCGACAGATTCTAGATATCTAGATCCATCATATTTAATTTAGGGCCATAAGTTTCAATAAACTCGCGTCGTGGTGCCACGCGATCGCCCATTAAGATTGTAAATATCCGATCGGCTTCGGCTGCATCTTGAATCTCAACACGTTTAAGTGTGCGAGTTTCCCGATCCATTGTAGTTTCCCACAACTGCTTAGGCATCATTTCTCCCAGTCCTTTGAATCGCTGAATTGTATAGTTCGCATTCGCTGGAAATTCAGCGATTTTCTTCTGCAATTCACGTTCGCTATAGCAATAATAATGATTACGTCCGCGCTCTAGTTTATAGAGGGGTGGACAAGCAATATAGATATAGCCTTCTTCAATTAGCGCGCGTTGATACCGATAGAAGAATGTCAGCAATAGCGTCCGAATATGAGCACCATCAACGTCGGCATCTGTCATCAAACAAATTCGGT
This sequence comes from Synechococcales cyanobacterium PMM_0072, assembly GCA_949127675.1. GTDB lineage: Bacteria > Cyanobacteriota > Cyanobacteriia > Cyanobacteriales > Chamaesiphonaceae > Chamaesiphon. Next base: position 8,171 of record CASBPY010000018.1, on the reverse strand, counting down.
GATACCGGAGTTGTTTAGCATTAAACTCTTCACCCCGCACACCCAATCCTAATGCTGTAATTAGAGCTTGAATTTCGGTGTTTTTGTAAATCTTAGAATCTTCGGTTTTCTCAATGTTCAAAATTTTACCGCGCAGAGGTAAGATTGCTTGGAAACGTCTGTCCCTGCCTTGCTTTGCCGACCCCCCAGCAGAATCGCCTTCGACGATGAAAATCTCTGATTCGCTGGGATCTTTGGAGCTGCAATCGGCTAATTTACCAGGTAAAGTCGAAGACTCTAAAACTGATTTGCGGCGGACTAATTCCCGTGCTCGGCGAGCTGCTTCGGCGGCATTAAATGCTTGGAGAGCTTTCTCTAGAATTGCATCAGCAATGTTTGGTCGGAACTCTAAATATTCAGTTAAAGCTTCACCAACGATCGAATCTACAATTTTCCGAACTTCACTATTTCCGAGCTTAGTTTTCGTTTGCCCTTCAAATTCAGGATTGGGTACTTTTACCGAGACAATTGCGGTTAAACCCTCACGGATATTTTCACCACCGAGATTGGCATCCCCATCTTTGAGTTTATTGCGTTTGCGACCGATCGCATTCATTGTTCGGGTTAAAACAACTTTTAACCCATCTAAGTGTGTTCCGCCTTCTTTGGTTTGAATGTTATTAGCAAAGCCTAGAATATTATCAGTATAAGCATCAACACACCATTGGAGGGCAACTTCTACCTGAACTTTATCCTGTTCACTTTGGATATAAATTACTTCCTCATGCAGTGCCTGTTTATCCATATTGAGATAAGCAATATACTCCTTAATCCCACCTTCGTAGAAGTAATTCTCAATCTTGGGTTCGTTATTTTCTAATAGTTCTAATCGATAATCGCTAAAACTAATCCGCAATCCAGCATTTAGATAAGCTAACTGTTTAAACCTAACTGCAAGAGTATCAAAATCAAAGACGATCCCCTCTTTGAAAATCTCAATATCTGGTAAAAATGTGACCGTGGTACCTGTCCGATCTTCTGGACTTGGGACGATTTCCAATCCCGTAACGGCAACCCCTTGCTCAAACCGTTGGGTATGAATCTTTTGATTCCGCCATACCTTGACTTCTACCTGCGCCGACAGCGCGTTTACCACCGAAATCCCGACTCCATGCAAACCACCAGAGACGGTATAACCACCATCCCCAAATTTACCACCAGCATGAAGAACGGTTAATACTGTTTCGATCGTCGATTTACCCGTCTGGGGATTTATCCCTGCTGGAATCCCGCGTCCATCATCAATTACTGTAATCGAACCATTGGCATTGATCGAGATATCAATATTCTTGCAATGACCTGCCAAGGCTTCATCGATCGAGTTGTCCGCAACCTCATATACTAAATGATGCAGTCCCGTCGCCGAAGTATTCCCAATATACATCCCTGGTCGGACACGGACAGCTTCTAGCCCTTCCAGGACGCGAATGTTGTCGTCATCATAACTAGTACTCATAAACGATGCTCCAATAATGGGTTCAAAGCCGCCTCTGGCTGCATTGATGATAAATCACCCCAACATTATAGCACAAATAGGTTGCAGACGAATCTAGATAGTTCTGAGAATATCTTTCATGGTAAGATCTAGTTCTTGGTTATTTGTCATTTCCGTTCTGCTGTACTTTGCCAGATGTTAATAGTTATTTGTGGAGCGACAGCCACCGGAAAATCAGGATTGGCAATTTCCATCGCCCAACGGCTAAATTCGGAAATTCTCAGCGCGGATTCGCGCCAAATTTATCAAGATTTTAATATTGCTACAGCGACCGGATCTAGTGCTGAATTGGCTGTGGTGCCCCATTATTTTGTTAGTACATCAGATCCTAATTATACCGTTACTGTTGCTCAATATCAAACAGATGCCCAGGTAGTAATCAACAAGTTGCAACAGCAAAACAAGATTCCGCTCTTGGTTGGCGGTACGGGACTATATATAAAGTCGGTGGTGCGGGGCATGAAGATGCCCAGAGTCGCCGCCAATGAGGAGTTGCGATCGCAATTAACTCAGCTCGGTCAGGTGCAATGCTACCAGCTTTTGGAACAAGTCGATCCTCAAGCCGCTAGCAAAATCTATGCCAACGATCCCAGACGCACGATCCGCGCTCTGGAGGTTTATTATGTTACGGGACGGACTATTTCTAGTCAGCAAGGTGAATATCCGCCGAGCTATCCAATTCTCCAGATTGGTTTGGATTGCCAGAATTTAGACATCCTGGCTGAACGAATCGAGCAACGCGCCCACCAGATGATTGAATTGGGTTGGGAGGATGAGGTGAAATATTTGGGTGCTAAATATGGATGGGATTTACCATTACTAAAAACTCTGGGATATGCCCAAATGCGACAGTATTTAGATGGTGAGATTAGTTTAACAACAGCGATCGATCTAACAACTATTGCTACTCGTCAATTTGCAAAACGTCAACGTACTTGGTTCAAAGCAATTGCTGGAATCGAGTGGTTTGATAACAACGATCCAATCTTACTCGATCGAGTCTGGGATCGAGTACAGCAATTTTGTCGTGATAATTAAGCTGAGATTTCCGCAACTTTTTCTGTTAGTCAGCGATCGATTATCTCTCTAAAGATACAAGGGGTGAGTTTATGCTAGAAATTTCCGCTCTTCACTACTAAATTAGAACAAACCCGCACATTCTCACTAATATCTGTTCATCAATTCATCCTCAAAAGATCTCAAATTGGTTTTATATAATTTGACTCTTGAAGATCACAGTTACCGTAGTACCGAGATGGACTTGACTATCGATCGAAAGTTCGCCCTGATGACTGGTGACGATCGATTTGACGATCGCTAGTCCCAACCCCGAACCACTACTAACATCAGAATAATTGGCTGTCCGCGCCGGATCGACTCGATAAAATCTGTCGAACAGATGTGGAATTGCTGCACTGGGAATGCCTATTCCCGTATCTTGGATTTTGACCTGGAGATAAAGCGTATTTTGCCGAATTAATTGCTTGAGCTGAACATTAATCTGTGATTGCCGATCGATCTGTGGCGACGTATATTGAATCGCATTGGTCAGTAAATTGGTAAATAATCGCACCAACCGATCCCAATCGCCATTGAGATTAAATACCGCCAGTTCGCTTGGTTCTGAATCGATCACCTCGACAGCAACTGGATCGACAATCTCCAGTTTCAACTCGATTCCCTTGGCGGCGGCGGCTAGTTGTTGCTCTTCAACTGTCTCCATCAGCAGTGCATCAAGGGGCACAGAGCTAAAATTAGCTGTGATTATACTACTATCTTGCCGCGCCAGAAATAATAAATCGTCCACTAACCGCCCCAAGCGACGAGTCAATCGTTCGATCGTTTGCAGTTGTTGGCGTTGCTGGGGTGATAATGGTTCCTCGGTGAGGGCAACCTGGACATTGGTTTGGATAATTGCGATCGGATTGCGGAGTTCATGAGAGGCATCGGCGGTAAACTGTTTGAGCTGTTGGTAGGAAGCTTTGACAGGCTCGATCGCAATTCCTGATAAAAACCAGCCGATAGCGGCGACACTGGCAATTACCAACGAAGTCCCAATCGACAAATCGACGAGCAATAATTCCGTCGGCTTAGTCACTTCAAACCACGGATGACTAACCCTCAAAAATCCTACCAGCACGCCGTTCTTGTTCACTGGTGCGGTAATCTGGCGCAAAGTTCGATCATTGTCCACCCGCACAGTTTCCCCATCGAGATCGATCCAAACTGGCAGATTCAATGGCTCTCTCAGGGTAGACCACAGCAATTTTCCACTAATATTAAACAATTCTAGATCGATCCGATCGTCATCCAGCCTGTCTGAGTCATCCTTGAAACTCGCAGCCACATTGATCTCAAACTGACTATTTGCTCCAGGTGCATAGATTTTGTCGATCGAGATCGATCTGCTCACCACTTCTACAACATGATTCAACGTATCGTCGATCCGCTCGATCAGTGTACCTCTGACATAGACATACATCCCGATCGCAAATACCAGCAAGACGATCGCAGTGACTGTAGTATACCAAATTGCCAGACGGCGGCGGGTAGTTTGGAACATGGATGAGTTGGGATTTGGGAGTGAGGAGTCTGGAGATTTGCTAAACCAACGCTGACACGAACGAGATAAAATAGTAATCGCTTCTACCATTGCCACTACACCACCTCATGAACGATTTCGCTGATATTGACTGGGAACAATTGCATCAAATTTCCGAAGATGACCCAGAATTTGAATTGGAACTACTGACAATGCTGGCAGAAGATGTCAAAATTCACATCGACGAGTTGCGCCAAGCTGTAGTCGATCGAGATATCCTAGCGATCGGTCATGAAGCCCACTATATCAAAGGTGCTAGTGCAAATGTCGGCATTATTAGCATCACCGCCGCCGCCAAACAAATCGAAGCACTAGCAACCAACCAACTCCTCCCCGATATTATCCCTGTGGTCGAACAAATGGCGATCAATCTTAGTCATCTGGAAACCTATTTAGGTTCTAGACTTTAAGGGAAAAGATGTCAGCTTCTAACTCCCAAATCCCAAATCCCAACTCCCAACTCCTATCTCTCTTGCTCTACACCTATCCCCCACTCCATTCCGGCATTTTAGTCAAAAGATACAAGCGGTTCTTGGCAGATATTCAACTGGATACAGGCGAACTGATTACCGCTCATTGTCCGAATACTGGCCCCATGACTGGAGTATGCCAAATTGGTGCGCCTGTGCAAGTATCCTTCCACGACAACCCCAAGCGAAAGCTGGCTTACACCTGGGAAATGATCTACATGGATGATGTCTGGATTGGGATCAATACTGCCCTGCCGAATAAGCTGATCAAGATTGCCCTGGAGCTACATTTATTCCCTGAATTAGGCGAATATCAGATGATTCGATCGGAAGTCGTCTATGGGCAAGACAACCGCAGTAGGATTGACTTTTTGCTGATGGATGGAGAGCAGAAAATCTATCTGGAGGTGAAGAATACTACTTGGTCAATTGGCGATGTTGCCGTTTTTCCCGACACTGAGACCACCAGAGGTCAAAAACACCTCCGAGAACTGATCGATGTCATGCCGACTAGCCGCGCCGTGATGGTGTATCTAATCAATCGTGGTGATAAAGCCAAATTTTCCCCTGGAGACACTACCGATCCGATTTATGGTCAACTCCTCCGTACCGCTGTTGCCAAGGGATTAGAAGTTCTACCCTGTCGGTTTGAAGTTAGTCCTGAAGGAGTTAGTTATCTAGGTCTCGGCCAATTGGTATTAGCACCCTAATCGGCAGATTTATTGATAATGAGTTGAAATCAACGCAGTAATATTGGTTAGGATGATACCTGTTAGGGGCGCAGGGCCAGACATATCGGTGGGTAGGAAGATTCTGGCACTCGTCGCAACTAGGGCAAAGAGGAAAATCAACAGAATGAACAGAGGGCCGATATTTTGACGAATGAAAGTCATTGGTTATTTGTTGCCGCACAGATAAGTGAATATCAATCAATTGTAACAAATATTAATCTCAGGATCTACACCGTTTGGGTGGCTGGCATTTTTTTAGGATTGAACCAGTCTGCGAGATTCTCCATCTTCTCAAAGTTTAATGACTCATCGCTGAGGTTTTCCAATTCTCTAAGACCCAAGCTCTGAAATTGTGCAGTTAGTGCTGGTGATATCTCTCCTAACTTGTTAGTGAGATCGTTGAAAACTGCTGCTCTAGTCTCACGGGTAATTGATCTAGTCAACTGAGCAATATATATCAATAGCATTAAACTAGGAATGATAACTACCATCGTCACCAAGAAGAAATTTGACCAGCCCATTGCTTTCACCCAGTCTCCAGCAGGTGCGACAATCAATTTGCTCAAAGCCATGAGGCTAGACAATAGGGCAATTTGAGTTGCAGTGAAAGATTTCCGGCACATACTCATCAAGAAAGCCACAAAAGCTGAGGATTCCATTCCCCCAAAAAAGTTTTCGGCGTTGATTGATAATAAAAATAGTTGATCGGCACCAGGTTGTCGTACGGCACCTTGACAGGCTGTGGCTAGATCTGCTACGGCTGGATCAGGCTGGGTAATTTGGGCTAGGGCGAAGTAGAAAATGATCGCCACTGCCTGCAAACTCCCGAAGATCCACAACCCCTTAAAAATGCTCATCCGCGTCAAGATCACTCCACCAAGTAATGCCCCAACGATCGCCGCAATCATGCCCATAAAGCCATTGATATCACCAATTTCTCCTTGGGTAAAGCAAGCGGCTTTGAGAAAAGGGATCGACATCGCATTCATCATTGCATCACTGATTTTATACGAAACAATGAATAGCAATACTGATGCGCCATAAACAACTCCCCGTCGCTGAAAAAAGTCGGCAAATGGCAAAATCACTGCATCAGCCAGTGTTTCTGGAGCTTTTGCCTCAGTATTGGGCGCAATTAATGTCAGGACTAAACTGACCAACATAAATCCAGCCATGACTAGATAAACTGGCTGCCAAGACTGAAAAATATTGGCAAATAACTTAGAAGCTCCTGCAAAAGCGACAATTAATGCGACTCGATAGCCAGTGGTAAAAACGCTGGCTCCAATTGGTAGCTCTGCCTCAGTTAATACTTCTGTCCGATAAGCATCTGCAACTATATCTAATGATGCACCCAAGAAAGCAATGATTACTGAGTTGATCGCAAGTAAATCTAGGTTTTGGGCAGGGTCTTGCAATGCCATTGTCCCGATCGACACCACCAATAATGATTGAATAATGAGCAGCCATCCTTTCCGTCTACCTAAAAATGGCGGGGCATATCGATCGAGTAGTGGCGACCACAGATATTTAAACGCATAGGGAAAGCCTAGCAGACTGCCATACCAGCCAATTTTACTCAGATCTGTTCCAGCATCAGACATCCAAGATTGTAATGTCTTGAAGACAAGTAAGATTGGTAGCCCAGATGAAAAGCCAATAAACAACAAAGCTACCATCTTCCGGCTCTGAAACACTTGCCGTAATGATTCGATCGAAGCTACTATCTTCTCGCGCTGAAATACTTGCCGTAATGATTTCACAGTAGAGTCACCCAATCGAATTTTGATTTCCAATCATCCCACAAAGCGGGTATTGAATGTAGATCGATCGGTTTACTCAGGAAATCTCTGATTTTGCCCGATCTGGATTTACTCACATCTTGCACCAGAATATAGATACTAGTAAAAGTGTAGATTTAGGGTACCCACGAGGGGCACCCCTACAGGTTAATTGTGTGTGCGACTCGTTCAACGCGAATCACGGTATCCAGTCCGTAAATAAACGTTGGTATTACCCCCTTGGTAATATAACTGCTCCTTTGATGGAGGTGTAAACCCTTCCCTTCAAGGTTAGAAGTGAATCCTTACCTGCCCACACCCAAGATTAATCATCTTAAGTGAAGCTGGGAACAGGACGCAATCAGAGCTGTCTTCAGAACGGCACACTGGCGTTAATAGGGAGAGTCGATGATGAACTTAATGTGAAGCACCTATAAAAGCGTCTTATAACCATGCCAGAATCTGAAAACACATACATTCTGGACATTACCATCTTTAATCCCCGCAGCATTCTACACAAGATAGCTGTATAACCTTTGGGGAGATGGTAGGCGAATTGGTGACATCTAATGGCTCATAACAATCGAGAGAGCGGAACGAGGAAAAACGATGTAGACTTCATGGAGGTGACAGACCATGTGGGAGTAAATTATTAATACTCTAACGGAATACAACGGGTAGGATGTGGGAACTAAATTGCCCACGGCGACTGAGACTGCTACAGAAATCCATTAGAGCATGATTAGACGCATGTATGATGTCTTGGGCTAATACCCAAACAACCAGATTGGGAATCTGGAGAATACATAGCGAATCAGCTAGGTCTTTTCCCAACCATAGCACTAGCCTGAGGGATAATGAGCACGAACACAGACAAATTATTTCAGGCAATCCATTTAATTTGGCTGTCAATCGCCTGAAACTATCTGTGAATGGGATTCTGGAGTTTTGACTCTGTTACCCACAAGTCGCTAGGAGCCGGATGCGGTGAAAGTCGCACGTCCGGTTTTGAACCAGAGGTGTCCCCTAGTAATAGGGGCATCGACTGTAACA
>CASBPY010000017.1 GCA_949127675.1 Synechococcales cyanobacterium PMM_0072 | reverse complement strand
CAAGTCGGAGATCGGGCCATCCACGATCCGAGTCAACTAATTGAAACCGCACGGGGGATCGAAGTTGGACATATCTTTCAACTCGGCACCAAATATTCCGCCGCAATGGGAGCAACATTTACCAACGAACAAGGCGAAGAACAACCACTAGTGATGGGTTGCTACGGTGTCGGTGTCTCTCGTCTCGCCCAAGCAGCAGTCGAGCAATCTTATGATAAAGATGGCATCATTTGGCCAGTAGCGATCGCCCCTTATCATGCAATCATCTGTGTCCCCAATATTTCCGATTCCCAACAGATGGAAGTCGCAGAACGTCTCTATACCGAGTTAAATCAAATGGGGATCGAAACCATCCTCGATGACCGTGATGAGCGGGCTGGAGTCAAATTCAAAGACGCTGACTTGATTGGTATCCCCTTCCGCATCGTCACTGGACGCTCGCTCAAAGATGGTAAAGTCGAAGTAGTCCAACGCGCTACGAAACAATCTCAGGATATTGCCGTCGAGAGTGTAGGTACGAAGATTAAGGAGTGGATAGTGGACAGTGAATAGTGAATAGTCAATTTGGATGCTTGCGTCCTTGAATTACTCCTAACTTACTCTACACTTCCCTTGTTCGCGATCCACTATCCACTATCCACTATCCATCATCCACTAAATGGAATTAATCGCCATCCTCCTCTCCAGTATTACCGCCTTGTTCTCCCTCACTGGAGTGGTGGTTGACAAAAATGTCGAAGCAGCAGTGTTGTCGCAAATCGACCGTGCAGAACAACTCCAGGTGCGGGTTGATAATGCGCCAGTCCATCAGATTATCAATGGCAAAATTAATAAACTTCGCATTGCCGGACAGGGGATGTGGGTAACAAAGGATTTGCGAATTGATAAATTGGAAGTAGAAACAGATCCCCTAGCAGTCAATCTCAAAGCGGTGCAGGAAGATGGTCAAAATCCCCGTACTTCATCGTTGCAACAGCCGATTCAGGCAGGGATTAAGTTGAAGTTTAATGAAGCAGATCTAAATAATTTCTTAAAGTCGCCTGATTCGATCGCCAGATTGCAGAAAATGACTACTAGTACCCTTGGTAGTGCAGGTAATTCTCTTAACAAGGATTACCAGATTACCAATCCTGAAATCAAGTTTATCGGCAATGGTCGATTGGCGATTAGAGCCGAATTAAAAGATCCTGCTTCTGCCGAAAAACTAGCTGTTAAGCTCGAAACTGGTGTCAATGTCATTGGCGGGAAGAAGTTTGAACTAGTAGCACCCGCAGCCACCGTTGGCGATACCCCCGTTCCACCATTTATTTTATCTGGCTTGACCACCGGAATTAGCGAACGATTGAATGTAGATATCTTAGAGCAGCGCGGAGTGACAGCGCGGATTCTCCAATTCAAGGTCGATCCCCAATCACTGGAATTAGCAGTCTTTATTAGATCTATTGGTACTAAATAAGTCTCGAATTAACCACAACGCAGGTTTTCAATAACTCTTTGCAAATGAATATAAATCATTTCCCAATCTGGAGTCTAACAGTTAAACTAGTAGTGGGAGCAACTCGATCGGTAATGTCCAAAACATGATTACCAACTACTAGCGATCGGATAGTCTCTGCCAACTCTGGGCAAATCATCTCCACCGCTACGATCATCAACTTTTGTACTGTTTTCTTATTTATCGATTCTTAAGAACTTATCGGAATTTTAATCATGGAAGATCGAAAATCTATATCTAAAAGTGCAGTTGCTACCATCTCAGCCTTGACTGTCTCTGCGGTTGCGATTGGCAGTGGTTTGGCTTGGTTCACCCTTCAACACAACCCGCCTGTTGTAAATACACCTAGCACCAACTCTAATCCAACTCCAGTTGCCGTAGATCCCGCACAGGTGAATCCGCCGACAGTGGCTCCAGCACCCATCGGCCCCAATTCTACAGGTGTCACGCCTGTTCCACCATCACAACTACCTACCGCCGTCAATACACCTAAAACGCCAACCATCGCTCAAAATCAAGGCACTATTAAAATTTGGCGATTGGATGACAATGGCAAAAAAACTTTTTTAGTATCTCAAGATCGGCAAGATTCTGAACCGAATACCTCAAATCCAGATGTGAAACTTCAACGATCTATGTCTGCCTTACTTGCCTCTGCAGGTAAGCCAGAGGGGAAGCTGACTTCAACGATTCCAGTCGGTACCAAGCTCTTGAGCAGCAAAATTTTAACCGATGGTATTCACATCGATCTATCCCAAGAGTTTACCCAAGGATTTGGCGCAACTTCAATGATTGGTCGATTGGGACAAGTAATCTACACCGCTACCGCTCAAAATCCTGATGCGCCTGTCTGGATCACAGTTGAAGGCAAGAAGTTAGAAGTGCTGGGTGATGTCGGTGTCGAAATCAGACAACCCATTACTCGTCAAACTTACAGCCAAGATTTTCCGATCAACCCAGATCCATCGACAAAGCCTTAGAAAGAGTTGGGAGTTGGGAGTTGGGAGTTGGGTTTTATTCTTCAACCCAACTCCCAACTAAAGATCTGGGGATTGAATTGAAATCCAACACACCTACACTCAACTAGGATTAACGTACATCAATACTTGACCAAACTCAATCGGTTGACCGTTTTCGACCAGTACTTCCATTACCTGTCCCGCTGACTCAGCTTCAATCTCGTTCATCAGCTTCATTGCTTCAATGATACAGACAGTTTGACCGACCCGAATTCGATCGCCGCTAGATGCAAATGCTGGCTCATCAGGGGCTGGTGAGCGGTAGAAGGTACCAACCATCGGAGATTTGATCTCAACCCAATTTTTGTCTATCGCTGGTGCTACAGCATGACTCACGATCACAGGTGAAGAACTAGCTGTTGGTGCAGGGGTTAATTGCTGATTGGCATCTGGACTAATAGTAGTAACGGTCGTAAACTGTGGCTGTCCCTGACTGACAGTGAGTTCAAAATCAGCATTTTTAAGTGTTAATTCAGTAATATTATTAGTAGCGATCGCCGCCAATAATTCATTAAGTTCTTTAAAATTAATGGTCATATTCAGTTAACTTTATATATTATTAGGCGATCGACTTTTAATTAATCCGATCGATTTAAAATCTACTAATCAGCTAATTCAGGTAAAGTCAACGCCATACTCTGACAAAGCTGCTCTCGCTCAATGACTGAGCTGAGAGCCAATTTGGTTCGATCCAGCCTGTGGATTTAGCTTTCTCGGCCAACATATTGATCGGTACGAGTATCGATTTTGATTTTTTCACCAATACTAATAAATAGCGGTACTGTGACCTGAGCACCAGTTTCGACGATCGCTGGCTTACTACCACCTGTTGCCGTATCACCTTTCATGCCTGGGTCAGTTTCCGTGACTTCCAATACTACGGTATTTGGCAGTTCCACTTCCATAATTTGTTCACCCCATCTGATGATGCTCACTTCCATCCCTTCTTTGAGGTACTTGAAATTACTGCCAATTTGAGCTGGGGTGAGATTGGATTCTTCAAAAGATTCCATATCCATAAACACAAATTGATCGCCATCTTTGTAGGTGTGCTGCATTTTGCTTTTTTCTAGCACAGCTTGGGGCATCGTCTCCCCAGCACGGAAGGTTTCTTCTACCACGCTACCAGTTTGGACATTTTTGAGCTTTGTCCTTACAAAGGCAGAACCTTTCCCAGGTTTGACGTGGAGAGATTCGACGATTTTCCATACGCCACTCTTCCACACAATCGTTACACCAGGTCTAAAGTCATTACTGGAAATCATGAATATTTCTATTGTTGCAGAGAACTATCGGTATCTTAATTTTACCCTGAAACGACCGAAAACCTCTAACTGCGGCTACAGCAAGCAGATGGAGGATCAGATCTCCAGAAATGCCCATCGTGTTGAATCGATCGAAGACCTTCAGCTATTAAAATGCTACCACCCACTACCTAGACTAATAGATTTTTTTTGATTAAAATGGTAATGGCAGACATTCAAGTCGATAATTCGTTAGTTCAACTCGATCGCAAGATCCAGTCCAAGACAAGAGACAACTCCAAACAACGCGTTTAACTCACGAGAGCAACGCGATCCAATCATCTGGCATAAGTGCCTTACGAGGATTAAGAGATTGCTATGGTATCAAGTCCAGTGAAGTCTGAGTGGGATAAAGTTAGTTTTGCTTCAACGCTTTTTCTATGCCCGATCCTTGACAATCTTTTATCAGCAGTTCCGCGTAAATGGTACGCAGAAATTAGGTTAGGACTCCAGGAAGCGTTAGTCAACGCCGCCAAACACGGAAATAACCTCGATCCTCACAAGCAGGTGATTGTCCGATTTTGTTTTGAAGAGGGGGCTTATTGGTGGATTATTTCCGATGAAGGTGGTGGGTTTCAGCCACCAGCAAGAGATATGCCAGAAAGTTCAAGCCTACCCCATGTTGAGTCAGAGTCGGGGCGCGGGATGTTTTTATTACACCAAATATTCGATCGCGTGGTCTGGAATCGTCAAGGTACTGAAATTTGCCTCTGTAAGCAATTGTACGCGCAGATCGATCGAGAGCCATTATTACACTAGATTATTTAAGCTTCCAGAGATCGAACTAGATCTTGATGCAGCTTTTCGGCACCTGCTCTGGTCGATAATTCTTGGTAAGCTATTATTTCCAGTGGTTTGCAGATTTCGATCGAGACTTTACTCCGAAATTTGGGGATCGGCTGCTCGTAATTAAACCGAATTGGGATCACTTTTAGATCCAATCCTGGTTTAGTGGCTGCCGCTTGGATCGCAATCCGGGATAAACCCTGTTTGACAGGAGCTAAACCTTCCTCTCGAAAAATATTACCTTCAGGGAAAATCGTCAACATCTCGCCAGCATGAAGTAATTCTACACTATGGCGGATACTAGCAATACTGGGCTTATGAGTATCGATCGCAAAGCCACCCAATCGCCGCACAAACCAGCCTTGTACCCCCTGAACTTCATCAATACTGACCATGAACCGTGAGCTTCTCCCCGTGACGTAGGGGCCAACTGCGTAGGGCACAAGGAGCGGATCCCATCTCGATCGATGAGTCGGTGCTAGGATGACAGCACCTGTATAGGGAATATATTCTTTACCAATGATTTCAATCTCCCGAAAAAAGCCAGGTAAGACGATATATTGACCGAGTGGATAGATAATTTTAGTGAGCCAACCGGAGATTCCATCAGGAATCTGGCGATCTATCTGAGTAGTATTATCGGTCGATCTAGTGATTGGGGATTGCGTCATGGCGGTTGAGATGTGGATCGCTGCTATCTATCAATCTACCCAATTGAGGGCTGTTTAATTCGATCGATCGTGCCAGTTTTTCAATTGACACCACATTCCTTGTTTCTAGTTGCCATTTGTTACCAAAGGTGTGGGCTTGCCCTGTCGATTAAATATTTTGATCGCATTTATGATTTATTTATTAGTTGGAGGCTGCACCTCAATCGTGCCTCTGAACATATTCATGCCACAGGTAAATTCATATTTACCAGGTTTATTTGGTGTGAAATCGATCGGGGTGATTCGATCAAGCGGTAGTGTTTTGGCGATCCGAAACTCCGGTAATCTGATCTCTTCCAGGCAGCTACTCGGATCTTGGCGATCGAAGTTGAGCCGCACGGGTTGTCCAGTCTGGACGACGATATAGCTAGGATCATAGCCACCATCAACGACAATGGTGACTGCCTGAACACCTTTCTGGGTATCCACTTTTAGTGATTTTCGCTTACTAAATAGAAACCACCATAACTCTAGCCCGATCAGACTTAAACCGCCGACGGTAACTAATAACTTATTAGATAGTGGTTGTTCGATCCGCTTAAATTCGATCTTTTGAGTTGTGGTAGTAGGTTGATTATATTCGCTCAAGCTTTGGGCAATCGCTCCGCTAGCAGTTAAACCAATCGATATGCCAATTGTTGCGATAATTGCTGACTTACTCACCATCCAAACACCTCCGAGCCGTTGGCAACGCCTCTCTGCAAGAGAATCGCTCCTGAAATTACACCGACTAGAAATCCAAAGCCGACTAGTGTTGCCATAAATGTCTTGTGTTTAAGCATGATTAGTTATATCTAAATATGGTTAATCAGTTAAGTGTTTTAGGTTGAAAATTACGCAATCGCAACGCATTTGTGACGACAGAAACCGAACTAAATGCCATTGCTGCACCCGCAATCATTGGACTGAGCAGCCAACCGAAAAAGGGAAATAAAATTCCTGCGGCGATCGGAATCCCAGCTATGTTATAAATAAACGCGAAGAATAGATTCTGGCGAATATTCCGCATCGTGGCGCGAGAGAGTTGAATTGCTGTAATAACGCCTTGCAAATCCCCAGAAATCAGCGTGATATCGCTAGCAGCGATCGCGACATCAGTACCAGTGCCGATGGCAATCCCTACGTCTGCTTGAGCCAGAGCCGGAGCATCATTAATGCCGTCTCCCACCATTGCCACGATTTTGCCTGATGCTTGCAGTTCGCTAATTGTCTGCGCTTTTTGTTCGGGACGTACTTCCGCTAGTACTCTGGTGATGCCTACTTGACGCGCGATTACTTCGGCGGTTGGGCGATTGTCGCCCGTCAGCATCACCACTTCCAACCCCAGTTGTTGCAACGCTCTTACGGTGTCAGCGGAAGAGGGCTTGAGCGCGTCCGCAATTCCCATGATCCCTTGCACTTTGCCATCTACAGCGATCCAAATTACCGTTTTACCCAGATGCTCCAGTTCGTATCTTTGCCTCTCTAGAGCCTGAGTAGCCAGCCCCAATTCATTCAGCCATCGTTGAGTTCCGACACGGACAAATCGACCTGATACCTGCCCTTGTACCCCACTCCCAGCGATCGCTTCAAACTCTCTGACATCGGTTATTTCCACCTGTTGCGATCGCGCATATTGGACTACAGCTTCTGCCAACGGATGTTCGGAATTTTGTTCGACAGATGCGGCTAGTTGTAATAGTTTGAGTTCATTATTATGAGCGATTCGATCGACTGT
>CASBPY010000016.1 GCA_949127675.1 Synechococcales cyanobacterium PMM_0072 | reverse complement strand
TGTTTCCCACAAGGCAACGATTCGGATCTTGCTGTGCAGTCTGCTAGGCATCGATGCGGGACGATTCCGCTATCGATTGGGGATGCCTGTTGCTAGTATTAGTATTGTTGAATTTGGGCAGCATGGCCCATTATTAAAGGTACTTGCAGATCGATCGCATTTGACCGATCGACTACGCGCTCTACCAGGGACTTAATCTCCACTAACATGCACCACCAACTCCCGCTGATAGCGTTGTTGGCGGTGTTCCCACAGGTAAATTCCTTGCCACGTCCCCAAGACTAAATTACCCCGCATGATCGGAATTTGTTCGGATGTGTGGGTAAGTGCGGTACGGATGTGAGCGGGCATATCATCGGCACCTTCGGCGGAGTGAATATACTTGTCATCTTCTGGTACCAATTTTGCCAGAAAATTTGCCAAGTCGATTAAGACATCAGGATCAGCATTTTCTTGAATGACTAAACTAGCAGAAGTATGTCTCAAGAATAGAGTACACAGTCCAGTTTTAATTCCTGATTCTGCAACTATATTAGTAATTTGCGATGTGATTTTGACGAATGATTTAGGAGTACTGGGAATAGTCAGAAGTTTTTGATAATGAGACATGATTAACGAATTGATAGTTAATGGCTACTTAGATATTGAATGATCGAACTAGCAATTGACTGATTACCATCAATCTTTAATTTATTATCAACTCTGGGTGGTGCCAATGACTCATTTAAGAAATCCCAGTTAGTATTGAAAAATTGCTCTGGGCTAATCACCTGATGGTAGCCATAATCTTGCATCCCATTAATAATAATTTCTGCTTCAGCAAAACCAGCACGAGTAAGTGAGACAATTGGTACCTGTAATTTCAGAGCTTCTGCATAGGTTGAATAACCTGGTTTGGAAACAACTCGATCGCATAATGGCATAAAATCAACTGGACGATATACTCTATCTAAAACTTTAATTAAATTTGGTAAGTCTGGCGCATGTCGATCGAGAGTGATAAATTGATGATCTGGAAATTGACTGACATTCTGATATGGAATTGCATCTAGACTCAATCCACCAAATGTAAGTAAAATTGTGCGCTCTTTGGGCTGGATTAGCTTGAATTTAACTTTAAGTTCGATTAGCGAATATTTAGGATCGCCCCCAGTTAAACCCACATCTTCAATTACAGGGAATCGATCCATTGATTCATGTAGCGGCGTGCGAAATAATCGATCGCACTGACCATAACAATCACTAATCCACTCAGTAATATTTTGAAATTTAGCTCCCCAATCTCGATAAATAAAATCCCACCCAAAATTACTCGACATCCAGCAAGGCACACCCAATTGCTTGGCAATTACAGTTGCTAATGGTGGCGCGTCACCAAATACTAATTTAACGTTATTCTCTCGACAAAATGCCACTTCCTCGGCAATGATTTCGTCCTTTTTGGCGATAATATCTTGCCATTTAGCCAGCGTCGCATCTAGATCCATTTTCAGGCTATCTGCCTGAACTACGCCTACATCAAATCCCCGTTGACGATAAATAAAATCACCGTCGATATAACATTCCAACAACCATTTAGGTGCGGTAGTGACGATGATTAATTTAATTGATGGTAAGAGCTTTTGCAAGTGTCCAGCGATCGAAGCTGTTCGTGCTGCATGACCAAAACCATGATCGGTAATAGCAATATAGATGGTAGGATTTAACATGAGTGTGAGAATATTTGTCTTTATTTGATCAGCTTAGTTAAACATTGAATTAATGCATCAATTTCAGCAGTGCTCGTAAAGTAATGAGTACATGCTCTAATACAATCAGGATCGACTATTGTTCGTAGATAAAAATGCTGGTCTTCCAATGCTTGGACTAATTTACCATGATTTCTCGATTCGACTTGAAAGGAAACTAACCCCGATTGTGGAGCTGTCTGATTTAAGGATTTAATCCCTGATACTTGTTGTAATTGCTCCCACAGATAAGTAGCTAAACTGATAATTTTAGTTGATCTATCGATCGAACTGCCCCACTCTTGATGGAGTTCGATCGATGCTCGTAATCCAGCATACAAAGGATATGCAGATGTCGCAACTTCATAGCGACGAGCATCATTAATTAGGGGCAGATCTGGTTTGCTATAATCCAAACTGCGCCAGCCAATAAATGTTGGATCTAAATCCTCAATTAGATCAGGACGAATATATAATCCGCCGACACCTTCAGGGCCACACCACCATTTGTGTCCAGTAAAGGCATAAAAATCTATGCCTAATTCACCTAAATTTAATGGCAATAATCCGACTGATTGAGCTGCATCTACTAAAATATAAATCCGATCAGTTGCCTGGGGATACTGATGAATAGCCGCAGAGATTTCAGCTAACGGCAATACTTGTCCAGTATTCCAAAGGACGTGACTGAATACAACCAATCGAGTTTGCTGTTGTAAATATGCCGTAATTACCTCAACCGGATCGCCACTATTTAAAGTAGCTAGTAGTGGGAAAAAGTCGATCGATACTTGAAAGCGGCGACAGATTTCTTTGATACTGGCAATCACGCCTGGATGCTCACAATCAGAGACAAGAATTCGATCTCCAGGTTGCCAATTTATCCCCCACAGTGCAATATTACAACCAGCCGTGACGTTTTCAGTTAAAGCGATCGATCCTGCTGGTACACCTAGCTCTGAAGCGATCGCCTGACGGGTCAAATTTGACTCTTGAATCACCAATTTGCTAGTTTTGATCCCAAATGGTCCTTGAAATTGAATCTGCTGATATGCAGCAAATATTGCATCTAAAGCCGCTTGAGGTAATGGTCCTTGTCCACCATAGTTGAAATAGGATTTGTTTGATAAGGCAGGAAATTTGTCGTGCATGTTTGGGAGTTGGAAGTTGGAAGTTGGGAGTTGGGAGTTGAGAGTTAGGAGTTGGAAATTGGAAAACGCTTGCGTCGATCTTCACCATTCACCAAATTACTGTTGCAAAGCAAATTTCTCTAAACTACCTTGAGAATAATCATTGAGGTTCAAACCTTTAATTGTTTTTCCCAATCGTTGATATAGTGCTGCTTTGACTTCCAAGCCTGCGGTTTCATTTCGCATCCCCACGATAATTAAGCCTCGCTGAAAAGAGCTTGCTGTAGTATTTAGTTTGCAGTTATCACGTTTGAATTGACCTAGATTTAGAACTGGGTATTCTTTGACCTGAAATAATTGTTTGACAAGTTGTGATTGGATTACTTTACCTCGGTTCATTGCCCGTGCTTCTTCGATCGGTCCAGCTCCTTCACAAGATGCTGTACCCAGGGCAATAATTCGATTCGGATTGTCCATGATTTTAAATATACCTTGTTTTTCTAGCTCTTTTTTAAGGATTGAAATTGGTACTGATTGAGTTTGTCCTTTGAGTTTCACTTGATTATCAGATCCTAATTGCCATTCATATCGATCGCTTAATACTGCCATATTAATCTCTGCTGATTTACCCTGACTATCTGTGGCTGATAAGTAGGGATAATAGAGTACATCGCCAATTTTTTGTGGTGATTGTGGTTCCAATCTGGCGATTGGTTGAACACAGAGTTGATTATGTCCACCTAATTGACATTCAATTTGTTCTCGATTTGTATAGGCGACTAATCCAGTTGTAGTGGTGGCCAAGATTGCAGCACCGATCATTGCTTTGAGTCGCCAATTATTTACAGGTGGTGCCGCTAATGCAGCAATAATACAGGAAATCGATTGATGGCGATCTTGGACTTCATTCATTAACATTCGATCGATCGCATTGGCTAATCGATCGCTAATCTGCCGTTCTTGAGTGGCTAATTCTTGTCGCCATGTCCATTTATTAGCCATGAAATCATACAACCGATCGGGAGTAACAGCAGTCAGCAAATGGATACATGTAGCTCCCAAAGCATAGATATCACTGGCTGGATAAGCGACTCCTGCCCGAATTTGTTCTGGGGGTGCATAGCCCATTGTCCCCCCAGTTGTGCCCCGCGACATTACCGTACTATTAAGATGTTTGGACATGCCAAAATCAATTAATACTAACTCACCATTCTGGCGACGCATAATATTTTCGGGCTTAATGTCGCGATGAATCACGCCTCGATCGTGAACGAATTTTAAAATCGGTAAAAGATCATCCAATAGCTGAATTATTTTGCCTTCTGAATAGGCACCATGTTCATCCAATTCTTTCAGTAAATTCTGCCCATCAATAAATTCTTGAATTAGATAAAATCTACGTTCTTGTTCTAAGTAAGCATATAACTGGGGGATCTGCTGAGAGTCATTACCCAATCTGTCTAATTGTGCTCCTTCTCGCTGAAATAGCTCGATCGATTTCTGAAAAGCTTCAGGATCGTCGAGAACTTGAGGTGCTGGAAAAAACTGTTTGATCACACAGCGTTTGTCCTCTGGCATATCAGTATCAATTGCCAGAAAATTCCGACTCATGCCACCACTATCGAGAAAACCAATCGATCGATAGCGATCTTTGAGCAGCAGTTGACTACCACAAGCTTTGCAAATTTTTGATACCTGCTCATTTTGTGGCCGAGGACAATTAGGATTGAGACAATAGCTCATGGCTTCGACAGAGTGGTATGGCAATTAACTAAATCTTATCGCAACACTATCGATAAAATTGTCTAGGCTATCAGTAATCCTACTTGATCGATGTAACCAGTTCTCACAATTTCTCACAATATTTAAGCTAGAAAATTTGCCCCAAACACGAGATAATATGAGATCTAAGTGACAAAATCGATTATTTGTCGATCGCTCTCTACATAAAAAACAGTCGAGAACCAACCACCATATGTCCCAAATCAGCTCTCTCTTTGATTGGTTTGCCGATCGTCCCAAATCTAGCCCCAGCATACAACAACAACAGGAGCGGGAGATTGCCGATGGGCTATGGACAAAATGTCAAGATTGTAATGCGATCGCTTATTCTAAAGACATCATCGCAAACCAGATGGTCTGTCTAGAGTGTGGTCATCACAAGCGCGTCTCCTGTCACGAGCGAATCGAACAGCTCATCGATGCTGACACATGGATTCCACTTGATGAACAGATCCAGCCGATGGACCCGCTCAAGTTTAAAGATATCAAAGCTTACAGCGACAGAATTCGTGACACTCAAAACAAGACAGGACTAATCGATGCTGTCCTGACTGGCACAGGTAAAATTGAAGGCTCACCTCTGGCATTGGGGGTAATGGATTTCCAATTTATGGGCGGTAGCATGGGTTCTGTCGTCGGCGAAAAGCTCACGCGCGCGATCGAACATGCGACCAAACATCGAATGGCTGTAGCGATCGTCTGTGCCTCAGGTGGTGCCAGAATGCAGGAAGGGATGCTGAGTCTAATGCAAATGGCCAAAATCTCTGCTGCTCTGGAACGCCACCGTGAAGCAAAATTACTCTATCTACCCATTCTCACCCATCCCACTACAGGCGGCGTAATCGCCAGTTTTGCGATGCTCGGGGACATCATTCTCGCCGAACCCAAAGCCACCATCGGCTTTGCAGGTAGACGAGTGATCGAACAAACCCTCCGTGAGAAACTCCCCGACGATTTCCAAACCTCAGAATACTCGCTCCAGAAAGGTTTTGTCGATAAAATCGTGCCGCGTACACAGCTTAAGCATACGGTGGCTCAGTTGGTGAGATTGCATCAGAATTAGTGGATAGTGGATAGTGAATCAATCTAAGCCTATTCAAAGTTAGGACGAAAGCGTCCTTCCATTCACCATTCACCATTCACCATTCACCAATTGTAAATTTTTCTTTACTTTATGAGTAAAGATCGAAGCATCTATGGGTGGATGATGGGATGATAGTTAAAATATGAGATGGCAATGGGATTGTCCCAAGCTGTAGCAATACGGTCTGGCTGTATTGTGAAATTATCATTTAAATTAAAGTTATCTTTTTGAGGGAGAATCATGTTCAAGCGATTCCTGTTGCTGGCTGTGGCAACCATATTGTTTGCATTCCAAACCTTAGTTACCAGTGCTAACGCGATCGAACTCGATGCGGCAACGCGCACAGTCAAGCTAAATGCACAGGGTGAAACTGCCACCCTCAATCTCAAGCAAGTCAATCAAGGTAGAACGTTATTTGGCTCTACTTGCGCTCAATGTCATGCTGGTGGAGTCACCAAAACTGACTTTAACGTGGGTTTAAGCCCTGTAGATTTAGCTGGTGCAACACCTTCACGGGATAATATCGTCGCCCTCGTAGACTTCATGCATCATCCAACTACCTACGATGGCGAAACTCCAATTGCAGAGCTACACCCTAGTATGGATAGTGCAGATATCTTCACTGAAATGAAGAATCTGTCTGAAGATGACATGTATGCGATTGCTGGACATATCCTCATGCAGCCTAAAATCTTGGGCGAGCAATGGGGCGGTGGTAAAACCGTTAGATAGTAATTAACCGCTGATGTTTGGGATGCTCAAGCCTTTAATCGCAAATGCGCTCTTTGGGAGGATCGCCCAACCAGAAAGCGCATTAAGACAGTGGCTCAAGCTCGAAATTGTTAAAGTTTCGATATAGTAACTACTTTTGTTGCTTACCACCCAAGATCGTGGGTAGAATAACGTGAGCGATAATTTTTGTTCCTTAAGTTAAATTTTTAGAGGAGAACCGTTTTGAAAAAGCTAATTTCAATCTTTGCAGTAGCAATTGCATTATTCACCATTACGTTTAGTACCCCTGCTTTAGCTGGCGATGCTGCTGCTGGAGCCAAAATCTTTAGTGCAAACTGCGCTGCTTGTCATGCTGGTGGCAACAATGTGATCATGGCCAACAAGAACCTCAAAAAAGAAGCCTTGGCTGAGTATGGCATGAATTCCATCGCCGCTATTACGACCCAAGTTACTAATGGTAAGAACGCGATGCCTGCCTTCGGTGGTAGACTCTCTGCTGCTCAAATCGAAGATGTTGCTACTTATGTCTTAGCTCAAGCTGAAAAAGGGTGGTAGATACTAGTTTTAAACTAGTTTATCCATCAATAATGGCTGGTAATTGCTGACTGCTCGATCGCGAAATTGCTTATATTTAAGTTGTTCTCGATCGATAGTTCTCAATTACCAGCCATTATGCTATTTAAAGAAGGGGCTAGGGGATAGAAACATCTGAAATTAGCCCTAATCGCTATCCTCTAATTCCTATCCCCTATTCCCTCTCTCCATGCTAGACATTAATAAAGTTGCCAAACAACTCCCTGGAATCGGACAACATTTAGTCCGAGAAACTGCGGCGAATCAGCAACGATTACAACTAGCAATCTCATCCCTCCAACAAGCATCCCAGCGACAAGCAGAAATCGACCAGATCCAGCAGCAGTGGGGAAATCGCCTATTTTTTAATACATCTATACCGATCGAACCCCTAAATACCCGCATTGATATCGCCGCGCCGCCAGCGCAGCAGACTGTCCTCGCCACAGATGGCTCCCAAATTGCCCCCAGTCATCATGAAATTGCTTATTGCTACCTAATTAATGTTGGTAGAGTGATGATTCACTATGGGCAGAATTTGCAACCGCTACTAGATAGTATTCCTGAAGTTTTTTATCAGCAAGAAGATTTATATATTTCCCGTCAGTGGGGGATTAGCACCGAAGAATGGTTGGGCTACAGGCGGGCGGTATCTGAAGCCACAGTCCTGGCAGAATTGGGCTGTAACTGGGTCAATCCACCGTTTGGGTTTGATGATGTCGAAGGGATTTTAACTGCGGCCAAACCCCGTGTACCCACCTTAGCGATGGTGGATGGATCTCTGGTTTATTGGTTTCTAGAACAACTACCTGTAGAGGCGCGGGAGCGGATTCTCACACCGATTTTAGCAGCGTGGGAGCAGCTTCGATTAGCGGGGATTCCGATCGTCGGTTATCTCAGTGCTTCTCGAAGTATCGACAATCTCAATTTATTGCGGCTAGTGACTTGTCCCCACGATGTCCCCGATTGCCCGCTCCACTGTGGTGATGCCACAAAGCTCCCCTGTCAGCAGTTTGAAGGCTTGCGAGATACAACTTTATGGAATACCCAGTTAGCCCCAGGACAACGAAGCTGTTGGTGGCAAAGTACTGCCAAGATTCTAGATTATTACGATGATACTCAGAAGACTTATTTCTGCTATCTCAATGTCGGTACAGAAATCGCCCGCATTGAAGTTCCCGCTTGGGTAGCTCAAGATCAAGCTTTAGCTGAGGTGACTTTAAGTATGATTATTTCTCAAGTTAATAAAGGCTATGGCTATCCTGTCGCCCTAGCCGAATCACATAATCAAGCTGTCGTCAGAGGTGCAGATCGATCGAGCTTTTTTGCATTATTAGAACGAGAACTAATCAAAACTGGGATCAAGAATGTTGGCACATCCTATAAGGAGACAAGAAAACGGGGAAGTGTCGCTTAATTGGTTGATAATGACTCCAACAATGAATCGTAAATATACAATGATTATTCAATGGTCAGAAGAAGATAAACTTTACCTAGTTCATCTCCCTGAATTTCCTTGGCAAAAGTTTGTTACTCACGGTAGCACTTATCAAGAAGCTGCTCAAAATGGACAGGAAGCTCTTGATGGATTAATTGAAGTTATGCAAGATAATAATCAGCTATTACCAGAACCTCAATCGTTTTCTTTTGCTCAGTATTGATCGAGATCGAGTCCCCTAATTC
>CASBPY010000015.1 GCA_949127675.1 Synechococcales cyanobacterium PMM_0072 | reverse complement strand
CGGATGATGAGCGTAAGCTAATCAATCCGATCTGCCGATCCTTAATTTTTAGAGAGGAGAACACCAAACCAATGACTAGCCAAGGTAAATAAACTTATAAAGTTCTACTATTCAGTCATTTACGATTTCTTACTACATACCTGTAGATGACTGGCGGCTGTTATCAATGAACTTGAGTGATATACATTACTATATATCTATTGAGAAATAATGTCAATATATATTGAGAATAAATATCAATAGTTTTTAGGAAATTAGCTCAAATAGGAGTTGTACTTGAATACTTCAGCTTCTAAACAGCCGACTATAGAGAGTTTCATGCTGCATACTAGCTAGTGACTGTCCCCAGCTACAGGCGTAGAGATCGTCATCAGCAAGATGGGGAATAGTTTGAGTCAGAGCATCAATTTCGCTCTGTAACTCCCACAGGATCTGTTGTCCGGCTGTTTGCCCTAGCGGAATTAGTTTGACACCCGCGCTAAGGTAATTTGTCACCCAACTGTGTAGATAGGCGGCGATTGTTGTGGGTCTATCGATCTGCCAGTACTGTGCGATAATTCCAAAAGCGACCGCATAATTGCAATGTCGATGCTCTTGCACAGAGGCTCCGCCAACAGTTGCGGTAATTAAATCTTGAATTTTTGGTGTCAATTCGATCGCAAGTTTAGCTAGGGAGCCGCCCATTTGCCAGCTTTGTTGACGCAATTCTTCAGTTTCCCGTGCAGCAGAGAGCCATTGATTCCAGTATTGCAATCTTTCAAGATTAGGCTCAATTCCTGCCAAGTAAGCACGATCCATAATTGCTGTCTCAACCCGAATTGCACCTACTTGCAACTCCCTCTGGATCCAGGCTTGGAGCATCACTCGATCCTGAATTATCCCCTGGAAAATCAGGCTCTCTAGTCCCTCAGAATAGCTATAGCCCCCCACAGGTAAAAGTGGGCTAGCTAGCTGTAATAATCTTAATAGTCGCTGGTTATCTTGTACTTCTAAATTCACGTTCCAACCTACAAATCTAAAGCCTAAAGCCTAATGATGATGGCTATAAGCACCACCTTGAGGACAGAATGGAGCAATTTGCTCAACAACTTGTAAACCTAATTGCGTCAGCATTGCGGCTAATACAGAATCGGGAGCTAGGCGGAGATAGGTAGGCGTAATTTCGAGGCTGACGTGCCGATTGCCTAGATGATAAGCAGCACGTAATAAATTGATTGAGTCATCACTCGTAACGGTCAAAACTGGCTCAGGTTTTGCCGCAATTTTTACTAAGATCTCATCTGCCATTGATGACAGTAGATCACCTTCTTGAAGGGCAGTGCCTCGCGGTAGTTGTAGATAAATTGTAGTTCCATCATCAGTAACGAAATGATGACGGCTACGGGTGCGTTCGTCAGCAGTTAGAGACAGGACTAGTGGGGAGATTGAATGATGATGATGGTGATGCAACCTATGAGTAAATATGAGAGCTGTTGGAGCTGGTGAGCCGTTGGACATGGTAGACTTACCTTCACTAAACGATCGTCAATACTATATTTTTACTTAGATTGACGCAATTTGGCAAAAATCGGCTGTGAACCCGAAAATATCGTTATCCATTAGTCATGAAACCGCGTACCCGATTTTGAAGTTGAGGATTGGAGCGGACAGACTGAGTAATTTGATTAAATCTTTCGATGCTCAGTCCGCGACTAGAGGCGATAGTCTCACACTTATTGCAGTAATTAACAAATAGAGATTTTGCTTCGGGGTTCAATCCTTCCATTGTGTTTGGTTGGTTACAGACGAGATTTGGTAGCGTACCACCAGTACTCGCCCGCACCTGAGCTAGTGCTGACTGCCGAATTGGTTCGATTTCCATTAGTGCGGTGGCATAATTACGCAGATCTGCCTCACTAAATTCATTCGCCCGTGCTGCACTACTAAAGATCAAGCTAGGCTGTGATGCCGTAACATCTGGTACTAGCCCGATGAGGATACCAGAAATGCTAGTGAGGATTCCTAGTAATAGGGGGCGAGATAAGTGACGAAAAGTATTTGGAGTGTGTGGAGTTGTCATACGACTGGAGGCAAAGTCAATTCAGCAGACTTGTTGGTGTGAGTTACAATCTATTTGAAGTGTTTAACTGCTGATAAGTTCCTGAATCTTGAGCGATGAAGTGTTGGGTTTTAATATACTAAGCAGGCTGAGGATCACGATCAAAATTGCCTATTTCTATAAAAATAGCCCGCTAATGCAGGCTATTTTCTTGGGGAATGCTAGATTCTAATCGAAATATTATGCAGCATCTTCACTTTCAGCAAGTGCGGCAGCAGCGGCTGCTTTAGCAGCCTTTTTAGGTGGATCGAGTTTGAGGCTCAAGTAGCGAATGACATCTTCACTCAGACGCATTGCTCTTTCTAGTGGAGCAATTTCTTTGCCAGAACCAGTAAAGTTGACTTGAACGTAGATACCATCACGGTTTTTACCGATTAGGTATGCTAGACGACGTTTGCCACGTTGTTGAATTTCAATATCGGTAGCACCATTGGTTTCGATGATCCCTTTGTACCGTTCGATCGATTCGGTTGCCTGATCGTCTGACAAGTCAGGACGCAGGATGTACATGATTTCGTATTTATCGCTCACAGATTCTCCTTATGGGCATAGTGGCTTCAGCTCAGTTCACATTTGTGACACGCGGAAGCAAGGATTTACTATCATATCAGCAATTCGGGCTGTTCGATCGCCTGTCGATCGAGGTCTTGTTGCTAGGACAAGATTGTCTAGTGGTGTAGAGTGTAGATCCAATAATTAGCTAAACCATTTGGGGTGATGATTGTCTTGCGGATCAATGTAGGAGATCACCCACCAGCTACAAGTGGTAAAACTCAACAGTAAACAAGTAGATAGCAGATAAGCACTACAGATAGCACGGACGATATCGGCTGCGGAGATAGGATCGAACATGGTTCCTTCAGCTCAAGGCTGTTGAAGTTATTTTAGAATTACTCTTTATAAATAATTCTGCTTGTTAATACGAGAAGTCAGCGGTGTTTTCCGGCACATTAACGAAATTTTTTTGTGCTATTGTGGCCAGAATCCGCAGAGGTACATAGACTAGTGTTAGTTATGGTGACGATTATTAGATTGATTCGGTTTCACCGGATCGGCATAACTGAATTCCCGATCATAAACTAATCAGGCAATCAGCCTCTAATTATATCAATCTATAGTTATTGTACCCGTGTTTATTAAGAAATGTTTAAGAAAAATTGACGATCTCCAAGGACAAGCTGCAATTTTGGTTTTAGACTGCGGAAACAATTGATTTTACTAGCATCCACAACACATAGTATCTCGATCAAATTGCCAAAGAAACCCAATCACTCGATCGCGATACACTTATTAACAAATCGATTTATAAGTATCCTTTGCAAATAACATAACTCAAAATACTATAAGAAATAGTGAACAATCGATCTCGCTCGAAGTAGCTTGCTTTTTGGGTCGCAATCGTTTTATTATCATAATAAGACAGTAAAATTTTGTAAATAAAATCTGACAAATACCTGTTTATCCCACATTAGGATCGTAAGTACTTATGTCAATCTCACTCAAGTCTGCTCAGTCAATCTTTTCTAATACTCTAATTGCTGATGCTGTCCCTGCTGTTACCGCAGCCTTCGACCAACTCAGCGTAGAAGATCAACTAGCTTTACTGTGGTACGCTTACACCGAAATGGGTGTAACGATTACCCCTGCGGCAACTGGTTCAGCTAGTATGGCACTAGCCCAACCACTGCTCGACCAAATCAAAGCAATGCAGCCAGCAGAGCAAACCCAAGTCATGACTGACTTTGCGATGCACACAGATACTCCTATCTGTCGAGCTTATACTGCATTTCGGATGAATACCAAACTAGGGTTTTGGTATGAATTGGGTCAAATGATGAAACAGGGTGTGGTTGCACCCATTCCGCCCGCATATGTAGCTTCTCCAGAGGCAACAGCATTGCTCGAAACAATCAAGCAACTTGATGCTGGACAACAAATTACTGTACTGCGGAACACTGTCGTAAACATGGGCTACGATCCAGCACGCGGTCAAGACTATGACAAACGTGAAGCACCTTTAGTCACTCCTCGTGCTTTTGCAGATCGTTCTCGTGCTGCCATCGAAGGTGTAGACAACTACACCGTCTTGAGCTATATCGACAACATGAATGCCTTTGACTTCATGGCGGCATCTGGTTTGTTTGCAGCAGAAGGCGCACTCCAACCTCCATTCCAAGCTCCCGTTGTCGGGCCTGCGGCAATTCTCACTTACATGCGAGAAGAATGTGTAGGTTTGAAGATGTTACCAGAACGCGGTGTTGTGGAGTCGATCGATGATGGTTACACTCAAGTAAAAGTGACCGGAAAAGTCCAAACACCTTGGTTTGGAGCCAGCGTCGGCATGAACATCGCTTGGCGGTTCTTGCTCGATCCTCAAGGGAAAATCTTCTTCGTCGCGATCGATCTTTTAGCTTCTCCGAAAGAATTGTTAAATCTTCGTCGCGTCTAGCTCGAAGCTAATTTTACACCAAGATCCCCAGCGGAAAGAGCCGATCATTACCTGGCTCAATCTGTTGGGAATTTTACAAATGATACCTTAAATTTTCGCTCGATCGATCTTCAATAACCATACCATGATCGCTACAACACCGATTTGGAGCGCGAGATTGGGAATAGTTGCTTCCAAATTTTTGCCTGCCAGTAGCTTAAAGAAGAACACCACACCGCCGATAGCTCCCGATAGCGCGCAACTAACGTACACAAACTGACGCAAGCCTCTAAATGGTGATTTTGCTTCAGCCTGGAGCCGACTCCAAAGTTCGGGATCGATTGAATCAGGTTTTGATTTTGGTTTGATCTCTGCCATTTTGTCTACAAGTCAACTTATAATGTGGTCTGGATATCTCGATCGTGCCGACGTGGCTCAGTGGTAGAGTAGTTGATTCGTAATCAATTGGTCGTGGGTTCGACTCCCATCGTCGGCTTATGTTTCTCCGCAAAGGATTCAGGCTTCTGATTTTTGAGAAAACAGCCCTAATAACGGCCCAAGTACCGCCCCAAATACAAAGCCGCCAGCATGTGCCCAATAAGCTACGCCACCACTTTCCATGCCCACATTTGTGCGCGGAGCGAGAGTCGCAAAGCTATATAGAGCTTGCTGTAGGAACCAGATACCCAGATAGAAATAAGCCGGAATCCTGGTGACGAAGGGAAAGATACCGATCGGGATCACAGTCTTGATACTGACATTGGGAAAGCGAATAATATAAGCTCCCATTACACCTGCGATCGCGCCACTAGCCCCAAGGGATGGAATTTGTGAACCTTGGCTGAAAAACCACTGGGTTAAGCCAGCAAGCAAGCCGCAAGCTAGGTAAAATAACAAGTATTTAAGATGCCCCAATTGATCTTCGACATTATTACCAAAAATCCACAGGAACAACATATTCCCTGCGACGTGTGCAAATCCACCGTGGAGAAATTGGGAGGTAACTAAGGTCAATACTTCCGGTGGCTCTACAGGTAAAATCGGCACTGGATTTCCGGTAATTGCACCTGTAAGTTGGGCTGGAACTACCGCCCATTGATAGAAAAAGTTTGTTAATCCTTGCTCGGAAAAGGTTAATTCGTAGATAAAGATTAAAATATTTAGTGCAACTAACCCATAGGTGACGTATGGAGTAATTCGCGTGGGATTATCATCATCGATCGGAAACATAGTAAATTTAGTGGAAAATTGGGTCGATTTGCAAAATCCAACAGCTATAAATATTGCTGGTTGAGATTGTTGGGTTTCACATTCGTTCAACCCAACCTACAGATTGTTAATTAACGATCAATTAAAAGATAAACCGCACCGAGTAAGATAGCACCACCACCGATTCGGAATAACAGTTCTTGAAGTTTGGGTTGAAAACGATCGATTCCCAATCCGATCCCAATCCCTGCTAAATGTAATCCAGCGGTTGAAATAATAAAACCGATGCCATAAGTCAATCCTGAAACTGTTTCAGGCATTTCGGCTCCGTGAGCATAGCCGTGAAAAATAGCTAAGATACTGACGATACCAACGCTGACAGATAGGGATAAACGAGTAGTGAATAACAGCAATAAACCGAGGATAAAATCGGAAGCTAATATACCCTGTTCGACACCTGGTAACGGTAGTCCAAAATGCCCCAGGACGCTACTACCAGTCATTGCCAGGAGAAATGCACCTGGCACTACCCAGAGAGCCTTCCCGCCGATCTGAGCCGCCCATAAACCGACGGCAACCATCGCCAGAATATGATCTAAACCACCGATTGGGTGTTCCAATCCATGCAAAAATCCAGTCGGATCGCCAACGCCAGTATGGGCACTAGCCACACTAGGAATTAAAAGGGTAATCGCGATCGCACCGACTAAATACTGCCAAAACTGATTCTTTTTCATCATCAATATCCCTGAATTATCAATAATTTAACACCAACATCTGTCTAGCTGGCGATTTTAATCGTTGGCATTTCTAATCTTCATCAATATCGTTGCTTTCACTCTCGGCTGGGAGGGCCGCAACGATCGCGTCAATCACTCGCGCTACCTGAATAATCTCCATGCCGACATCAGGGAAAATTTGATGCCCTTTGGGGACAATTGCCCGTTTAAAGCCTAATTTTGCGGCCTCTTTTAATCGTAATTCTAATTGAGATACCTGCCGAACTTGTCCTCCTAAGCCAACTTCACCAATTAAAATCGTGAATGGAGCTACAACTCGATCGCGAAAACTAGCAACGATGGCGATCGCAATGCCCAGATCCACAGCGGGTTCTGACACATTTAGTCCACCAGCAGAAGCGACATAAGCATCCAATTTCGAGAGTGGAATCCCGACTCTTTTTTCCAAGACTGCCAGAATTTGGGTTAAACGGTTTTGATCGATGCCTGTCCCGGCCCGCCGAGGCGATGGATAGCTAGTGGGACTGACTAAAGCTTGCAACTCCACTACAATCGGTCGAGTCCCCTCACAAGCGACGACAATTGACGAGCCTGGAGCCATGCCTTGCCGATCGCCCAGGAACAGCTCAGAAGGATTGTCAACCTCTCGCAATCCCCGATCGACCATCTCAAACACTCCCACCTCATGGGTGGCTCCAAAGCGATTTTTGGTCGATCTCAGCAGCCGATGGGAGGCAAATCTGTCGCCTTCAAAATATAGAACGGTATCGACTAAATGCTCTAAAACTTTTGGCCCCGCGATCGCCCCTTCTTTGGTAACATGGCCAACAATCAGTAGAGTAATATCTTCCCGTTTAGCAACTTTCATCAGTGCTGCGGTACATTCTCGCACTTGTGCTACCGAACCCGCTGCGGATGTCAACGCCGGAAAATAGACGGTTTGGATACTATCAATTACGGCAACATGGGGTCTGAGTGATTCCAACTCCCGCAGAATTTCCTCTAGATCTGTCTCTGCTTGGACATATAAATTCGCCCCATCCGCTACCGTCAGAGGTGTGGCAGATTTAGTTTCTTCACTTTGTTCTTCAGGGTCTAGTTCGCCTTTGGTGCCTTCTACGCCCAGTCGGGAAGCCCTGAGCTTGACTTGTTTGCCAGATTCCTCGCCGCAAACATACAGCACTCGATAGTGCTTGGACATCAGATTGGCAGTTTGGAGCAGTAGCGTAGATTTCCCAATCCCTGGATCTCCACCAATCAATACTAGGGAACCAGGTACAATCCCACCACCCAAGACTCGATCGAGTTCCGCAAAACCGGAGCACCAGCGTTCTTCTTCGCCATCCACAATTTGCGGAAAAGTCAGCGCAGCCAAAGGATGAGGAGCTTCATTCGATCGACCACCAGTTTTATTTCCCAGTCCTCTCGACGCAGCGGGCGGAGCTTGTTCGATCAATGAGCCATAAGTGTTACAGATCGGGCATTTCCCATACCATTGCGGCGATGTCGATCCGCATTCATTACAAACATAGGACGTGCGCGGCTGTTTTGCCATCTTTGATTAGGGGTTAGGGGTTAGGGGGATTGCTGAAATAGGAACACAAACTCTAATTCCAGGACAATTTACCTGTGAAGGCAGGGATTAGATGAGATTAATAGTTAAAAAATGTTAATCGTGTTAGAGCGGCCAATGACGCAATTCTGATTTCTGAAGCGGG
Source organism: Synechococcales cyanobacterium PMM_0072 (assembly GCA_949127675.1). Taxonomy (GTDB): domain Bacteria; phylum Cyanobacteriota; class Cyanobacteriia; order Cyanobacteriales; family Chamaesiphonaceae; genus Chamaesiphon. The sequence continues at coordinate 11,831 of CASBPY010000015.1, read as the reverse complement.
TTGAATGCACCAATTTACTTAGAATTAATGATAATCTTAATTATAGGATGTTAAAACTTAACGTTAAGAAAATTACCACTATACGATAGGAGCTTTGATAAGCTTGGAAAATCATAAGGAAACTATTCTAGTCGTTGATGATGAGGCTAGCATCCGTCGCATCTTGGAAACTCGCCTCTCAATGATTGGCTACGATGTAGTTACGGCTGCGGACGGGGAGGAAGCCCTCGAAATATTTAGAGAAACTTGTCCCGATCTAGTTGTTCTGGATGTGATGATGCCGAAGCTCGATGGCTACGGCGTATGTCAAGAGCTACGGAAGGAGTCGGATGTACCAATTATCATGCTGACGGCGTTGGGTGATGTTGCCGATCGGATCACGGGGTTAGAATTGGGTGCTGATGACTATGTAGTCAAGCCCTTTTCACCCAAGGAATTGGAGGCACGAATTCGTTCGGTGCTGCGTCGGGTAGATAAAAATGGCCTGAATGGAATTCCCAGTTCTGGGGTAATCCAGATCGCCACGATTAGAATCGACACCAATAAACGTCAAGTTTATAAGGGCGATGAACGGATTCGGTTAACTGGAATGGAATTCAGTTTATTGGAATTGCTGGTGAGTCGATCGGGTGAAGCTTTTTCGCGATCGGAGATTCTCCAAGAAGTTTGGGGTTATACTCCCGAACGGCATGTGGATACCAGAGTCGTGGATGTCCATATCTCACGGCTGCGTGCCAAGTTAGAGGAAGATCCCAGCAATCCAGAACTGATTCTGACTGCTAGAGGTACAGGCTATTTGTTCCAGCGGATCATCGAACCTGACGAATTGTAAGGATTAGGGGATAGGGTATGGGGATATGGGTTTAGGGGTTAGGGCTATTAAAAATAACTATTATTCACCATTCACCATCCACTATCCACCATTCACTAATTTTATGAATCAAGATCCGAACCGGATTGTCCGACTTGTCCCTTTATGGGCGGGAGGGATAGCCGGAACACTATTAATGTTGAATCGGGTACTCACCCCAGAACTGACCGACTCACAGGCGAGATCGGATGCTGTGGGTGTAATTTTGACTGCGGTATTAATCCTAACTGGATTGCTGTGGCAACAAGTACAGCCGAGACAACCCGATAGTATTACTTTAGAAGGTGAGGCCGGATTTGAACTGTCACCAAATTTACCAGAGCAACTTCAAACAGAATTAGCCTGGGCATCCCATTTACTGCTGACAAATACGGTGACTCGATCGATAGTAGTCTACTACCAGGGCAAAGTATTGCTCAGACGCGGAATTTTGGCACCAAAAGCTGAAGTTACTCCAGGCGTAATTCTCGATCGAGTTTTAACCAAACAAAAAGCTATTTATTTAGTAGATACCAAAGTTTATCCTGGCAGAATTGAATTTGATTATTTACCAGCTAACACTCAAGGGATCATTTGTCAGCCATTAGGTAGTCAGGGCGTAATGATTTTAGGTGCAAATACACCACGCAGCTATACCAAACAAGATGAAGTTTGGATCGAGGGAATTGCGGATAAATTGGCAAATAGTTTAGATTTGGCTTTTTCTGTGCCCAAAATCATCGATTAGCAAAACAATTTTTGCCTAAATAGTAATTTAGGCAGTTATTATGTGCATAATAAAACTAACATTAAACTAATTCGATCGTGGCTAAAACTAAACTAGAATCTGCACCTAAAGGCAGTAAGAAATCTGAACCTGAGACCGCACAGGCAGTCACTAAAGTAGCTAAGTCAGCAAAAGCAGTTGCTAAAGTCGAAGCCCCAAATGAAGTTGCAGCGATTGAAGCTCCGCTGACTGGAAAAGCTTTACTCCAAAAAGTTAAAGAACTTTCTCATCTTGCCAAGCGAGAAACTGCCAAACAATGTGGCTATATTAAAACCTCGGCATCAGGCGGAGTTCGTACTGATTTATCTGGCTTTTACGATGCTGTCCTTTCAGCTAAGGGTGTTAAGTTAGATGAAAGTAGTCGAGATACTCGTGGCAAAGTTGCTACCTATAAAGCTACCGTTCACAAGAATGGTCAGTTATTAATTGGTTCTGCTTATACCAAAGGCATGGGTCTCAAGGAAGGGGATGTCTTTACAATTAAGCTTGGATACAAGCACATCCACTTGATTCAAGAAGACTAAATCAGTTGGTGAATTTTTATAGATAGATTAAAAATGGGTCAATCCTCATTGAGGATCGACCCATAAATTTGGGAACGCGCTTTAAACAATGACTATTGAAGAACCAGAGTAACATTGGCGTTTTGTAAACCACCACGTTGTTGGACTTCAGATAGAGTTTTATTAACTGCGTACTTTTGGTTGATAGAGTTGATTAACTCAGTTTGGTTGTGCTTTTTGGCAACGCCCCAGAGATCGGCGATAAGATCAAAAGAGCCATCGCTGTTGCGGGACCAGCCCAAGTCGTATTCACCTTCAAGGGTGGCGACGATATCAGCGCGGACACGCTGACCTTGATAGCCGCGCAGATCTGCTTCAGTTTTGACGTTGATACCGAGGTCGCGCAAAGAATTTTGCAGAACTACAGCGTCAGTGATTTTGGTACGGAGAGTGCTAAAGTGGGACATATCGATTTCCTCTAATTAAGATTGAGTTAATAGAAACGACAACTTGAACTGTAGGGTAAGCGATCGAATCTAGTGAATCATTCGATCGTGTTTGGTCTCCTTGCTAGTGTCGATAGGTTTATTATTCCCCAATCGATGCAACTAGCACCTTAACTCCAAATAGTTGGAGCAAGCTTGGTTAAAACTCCAGTCGGTGATATTCAGCGACTGAGGCAGCGGCGGGACGCGCACGCTGTCTTGCCCAATCTCGCAAAGCAGTTACCTGCTCGCTCATTGTCCGCGAAAGGGGCAGAGTAGCTTTGATGGCGGCGATGATGTCCAATTGCGTGAACTCTCGGTTCTGGGCAAAGGCATCATACATCGCGGCGATCAAAGCTTGTTCTATTTCAGCACCTGAGAATCCATCGGCAACTTTAGATAGTTGCAGTAGATCGAAACGTTCGAGGTCTCGGTTGCGCTTACTCAAGTGAATTCTAAATACATCTTCCCGTTCGGACTGGGTGGGCAAGTCTACAAAGAAGATTTCATCAAATCGTCCTTTGCGTAAGAACTCGCTGGGCAGTCGTTCGACTCGGTTGGCAGTTGCCATCACGAAGATGGGAGAGGTTTTTTCCTGCATCCAAGTCAGGAAGGAACCAAAGATCCGGCTGGAGGTACCACCATCGGAGTCGGCTGAACCAGAAGCTCCACCGAACGCTTTATCGAGTTCGTCGATAAATAAAATCGCTGGTGAAATTGATTCGGCTGTTTTGAGCGCACCACGCAGGTTAGCTTCAGACCGCCCCACTGTTGAACCATCATAGACTCGACCCATATCTAGTCTGAGCAGGGGCAAACCCCATAGTCTAGCAGTGGTTTTGGCAATTAGGGATTTACCACAACCAGGTACACCCAGAATTAGCATTCCTTTGGGTTGAGGTAGTCCATAAGTTCGCGCTCGTTCTGTAAAAGCGTCTGAACGCTGTACTAGCCAACTTTTGAGTTCACCCAATCCGCCAACGGCATCAATGGTTTGATCCTCCTCAATAAATTCGAGGATACCGTTGCGCCGGATCAGTTGCTTCTTCTCCGACAAGACTATATCAACTTCGGCTTCGGTAATTTTGCCGCGCTTGACATAGGCTTTGCGGTAGACTTTCTCGGCTTCATCTTGGGTTAAACCGAGTGAAGCTTTGAGCAGTTTTTCACGGGCATCGCTAGATAGACGACTTTGGTGAGTTGCATCTAGTTGCTTGGTCAGGACTCGATCGAGTGAACTAAGATCGGGTAGGGCAAAATCCAGTACTACGACTTCTTTCTCTAATTCGATCGGAATTTCCTGGACTGGCGACATCAAAATCATCGCTTTTTGGGTGCCTTGGAAACTAGCAATCGCATCTCGCAACCAGCGAGTCACCCCTGGCGCATCTTTGAATGGGTGCAAGTCCTTAAAGACAAAGATGGCTGGCTCACTGTGCCTGGTTGCCCAGGCAATGGCTGCTTCTGGTGCTAGAGTAGTGTTGCTTTCGTTAGTTCGATCTCGTCCGTACTCCACCATGCCACTATTTTGCGTCCAAATGTACAGCTTGCGAGGCTGTTGCTTATTCTGGGCGATCTTAGCGATTTCTTTACCAGCGCGATCTTCCTCAGCCGTAACCAGATAGATTAGGGGGTATTGAGCCTGAATGAGAATATTTAGCTCTTCTTGCATGACTATCTATCCTGCTAAATTACTAAGATGGTTGCGACAGGGACAGGTGTTTATCCAGCCACTATCGCTAAATCTGGCTGAGTTTGAGTAGAAGCAGTTGCCTCTACTGACGTTAATCTGCCGTTGGACAGAGCTTCTTCGCTGGAGAATAGATCTTCGGCTAGTAACCCTGATTGTTGACCGAGGGCAACCATTGCTCCATCTCTGATTACGACCGGATGTTCGCATTCAGGACAGTTGTAAACTTGATGTGTTGAGCCATGTGACTCAACCCCGTCAACCACATCGGAGTGATTGAGATAAAATTCCACAGCTCTTTCTACGATGTTAGACATCGAATCAGCATCAACTGCCGATCGAATTTTCAACTGACGATGTAGTTGTGGCGGCAGGTACAAAGTGACCTTTTGCTTGTCTTCCATTACGATTCTCAACTGCTTTACCCGGGTATGTCACTACTCTAATCACTTTATTTTTGACTGTCAAGCTGGTAAAGAATTTTAGCGTCATAACTTAATGTTTGTTTACAAAGCTATCTAATTAAACAGATTTGCCACTGTGGATAAACTCTAACGGCAAACCGTCAGGATCGGCGATGAACGTGACTTCATAGACATTTGCACCAATCATTTGCTGGGCGGGCGCGAGCAATATTGTCGGTGCTGACTGCCCAGCCACTTGTAACGTTACGGTGAAATCTCTCAACCAGGTAGTTAGATTGGGGGTACGATCGGTCAAATCAAAAGAGATATGATAATAGCCAACATAATGCTCATCCCCAAAAGCATCTGGAGCTGGCTGAGGTTCAGGAATTTGAATCAACTCAAGCCTGCCCCCCAAACCTTCCAGCCAGCAAGCAAGGGTATAACCAGTGGTAAATCTTTCGCTAACAGTAAATCCCAGACACTCGTAAAATGCGATCGATCTGTGAATATCAGCGGTGCGGATGGAGATATGGTGGAGCACAATTTGGTGAATGGTGAATAGTGGATGGTGGATGGTGAAATATAATCAAGATCTGAGAAATAACAATAATAATGGAGTATCACAGATACCAGTCTGACTAAAAGACGTTAGTTACTCAAACAACTATCCACTATCCACTATCCACCATTCACCAATTCAAGGTGACATCCGAAAATAAGGATACTGAATCGGAATCCCTGGTTCTTTTTCGAGGTCAAAATTGATCACCTTCCAACAAGGTACAGTGACTGGTTCAGGACTAAATTCGACAGGCAACCCAAACAGGCGCGGCAGACTGGGTAGACTAGCTTGATCTGTGACTCCATTCCAAGATTGACGACTATCCTTAGATCCATCAGAACCAACCAGATAACCGCCAATCAATTCCCGATAGCGTTCGGCAATAATTACTTTGGTAGCTCGATAGCCTTGAGTATAGAGCTTGTCTAGGGCATCATGAATCTCAAACCTAATTCCATCGGGATGAGTATGCTGACGATACCATTCACCCTCCCATAGGCACCAGTGGCGGCTAGATTGGAGATGTACCAGCGCGCCAGTATTAGGATCTGCCTCAAAAGCACCATGTCGATTGCAGAGATAAGTATCTGTCAAGGTGAGTGCCGGAATAGGTTGCCGACAATGGGGGCAGTGAATTTCTGGGCCAAAGATGGGATATTGAAGGGCGAAATTCATGTCATAGGTGGTGGGGTTTAGGGGATAGAGAGAGCATCTGTCTATATACCCAATTATACTTTACGCCCTGTGCCTGTGAGCTGAGGTAATGTGGTTTGTGTGGTCATGCTCGCCGGATTGACTCGGCCAAATCGATCGGTTTAGATATCGTCAAGGGTGAAGATAGATCGTTTTTGAGTATTTGTGGGAATAATGATTTTATAGTCATTGCGATCTCGATCGAAAAGGTGGCTATCACCAAGATAGCGATCTAAATGTAACCAACTCAAGTTGGGTGATTATTCAACTAATAATTACAAAGTTAATTTTAACTTTTACCCAGATCGAGATATAAAAATATCTGTTTAGGAACAGGAAAATGGACGATAACAAGCAGCAGATTATTCACTACTTCATCGAAGAAGCACAGGAACATCTAGAAACAGTAGAACAAGGCTTATTAGACTTAGCAGAAGTTATCGCTGACGCAGAACGTGTCAATGAAATGTTTCGAGCAGCACACTCAATCAAAGGTGGTGCGGCAATGCTGGGGTTTGAAGGCATTCAGTCTATTGCTCATCATTTAGAAGATTGTTTCAAGATTTTACGAGATCAACCTGTGCCTGTAGACCAGAAGTTAGAAACTTTATTTCTACAGGGCTATGATGCACTCAAAGCTTTAGTAGAAGAATTAGCAACTTCACCAACATTGAGTTTGCGTCCAGAAATCGTTGAAACTGTATTAACTGGATCTGCTGCAAATTTTGTAGCATTGAAAGAATATCTCGAAGAGATGCTCAATACGAATACTCATACTCATGACACTCTCAACAAAGAAGCTCCACTTGTGGCAGCAACTGTTGGTGGTGGTACTGCGGTAATGGCTCCCCCAGTAGTGGCTCCGCCAGTCAATGTGGTGGCAGTAGTTACCACCGCGCTGCAACAAATGTTGGTGTTATTCAAGCAAGGTGATAATCTGGCGAATCGCCAACAACTAGTCGCTATTGCTGGATCTCTAGCTACTCTTAGAGCTGATGCAACTAACTGGCAAGCTTTGGTAACTGTAACTGGAGCGGCGATCTCCAATCCACACAACACCTATAATGCTGTTGCACCCTTGGTAATCCGCGAGTTGAAACAAGCTGGTGATTTACTCGCCGCAGATCGAGATCGAGATATTACCATCTCGGCGAGTCTCCAACAATCAACTACCACTGCTGCACCTGTAGCTCAAGCTGCTCCAGTCCCAGCCACCCAAATCACGATTCCGGTGGATGCTCGTGGTGCTGCTCAGGCGATCTTACAAAGCTTCAATCGTCAACAAGTCACTGAATTGGTAGTCTTACTCCACCGAGTCATCTCCAATTCTAAGCAAAACTAGTTGCACCCAGCTCTGGGGGAACATCTTGCCATCTTCCCTCGCCGACTGCTCGAATCGCTTCGGTGAGATTAACTTCACCAGTATAGATTGCCCGACCGACGATCGCGCCAGTTACGCCGATGGAAGTGAGTGCTAGTAGACTGAGCAAATCTCGGAGCGAACTCACGCCACCAGAGGCAATAACGGGGATGTCGATCGCATTTGCCATTTCCCGCAGTGCCTCCAAGTTTGGCCCTGTCATGGTGCCGTCACGGTGGATATCTGTGTAAATAATTGCAGCTACACCCATTGTTGCCATCCGTTTGGCTAGTTCTGTGGCGAGAACTTCCGAAGTCTCGATCCAGCCTTTAGTGGCGACTTTGCCAGCGCGAGCATCAATACCGACAACGATTTGTTGTGGGTATTTTTGGCATAAAGTTTGAACTAATTCGGGCTGTTCAACAGCTACTGTACCCAAAATTACTCGATCGACTCCCAATGTCAATAGCTGCTGGACACTCGCTTCAGTCCGCAGCCCGCCACCAACTTGGATTTGAACTGGTTGAGTCGCAGTTGTTTTGACTATTTTGATAATACTAGCGATCGCATCCAAATTTACTGGGTGTCCAGCTTTTGCACCATCCAAATCAACTAGGTGCAACTTGTTTGCGCCCTGCTCAATCCAAGCTTGAGCCATCGCAGCCGGGTTATCATTAAAAACTTCAGATTTAGCATAGTCGCCCTGATACAGCCTGACACACTTGCCATCGAGTAGATCGATCGCTGGAAAAATATCCATAGTATTTAAAAGATATAGAGAGTGGATAGATCGGATTATGCCACATTAATTTAAGTATTTAAGATCGGTTTTCCTACCACAATTGTGACAGCCATAGGCGAAAATAAGAATGTTCAACTCTATGGATTGGGGCAAGTATGATCGTTTCTAATTGGCGTAAGGCAATGATGCCGATCGTTTTATCGGTAGCTTTACTATTTTCAGCTTGTTCGAGTAAAGAACCATCTAAATACGCTGCAACTCAAAAAGAGACCACAGGTAGAAACGCACCCGCAGCAGTCGCTAAAAATGCTGAAGCTGGTGGTGATTTCAATAAATTCTTCCCTCAAGGTGATGCTGGCTACTCGCGAGTATTCTCCCAAGAGAAGAAAGGATTTGCCGAAGCAAAATTGAATAAAGGTGGCAAGAACGTCGCAGTCATGTCAATCAGTGACACGATTAGTGTTCCCGCTGCTGCTAAAAAATATGAAAGAAGCACCAGCAAAATTTCTAGCTATCCCATGCTAGATGAAGCTCCACTCAAGAGCACTGGCGTGTTAGTTAACAACCGTTACCAAGTCAAAGTCGCTTCTCGCGATCCTTCCTTTACTGGAACCGATCGTCAAGCTTGGTTGAAAAAGTTTAATCTAGATGGATTATCCAAGCTCAAATAATTTAGTAATTATAATTATCCTTTAGGAGTTATCCATGAGCAAATCAATTTTTGAACTAGTAGACGACTTGCCCACTGGGGGATTGACCGTCATGTCACTCAATGCCTTGGATTTCGCCATCCCAGGTCAATGGCAAAATACAGTTGGATTTGATAACACAATCAAAGTTGTCACTGGCACCGATGATCCCGAATATGTACAAGCGATCGGCGAACGAGCTGTCGCGCTCTACAATGACAAGGGTGAAGGCTATCAAACCGCAATGTGGCTCTACAATACAGTAGATTCCGGCTCTCGCCTACTTGGTGCCGCAGCAATGGCCAACAAAGTCGGTGAAAAATTTGCGATGTTGGGCTTTTTGGGCAACATTACCCCCAAAGCTGAAACAGCTCAAACGATCGATCTCAGTGTCAAATTAGTAGCTGAAATCGTTGCTTATTGCCAAATAAATGGTATTCCTGGCGATAGCGTCGGTGACTTCCTCGCTGGTTTAGGCGACTACGGCGGCGAATCTCTGATGCGGATGTGTGCCTTGGTTTGCTTCGATGGGTTGATTCCTCTCGGCCCCGATTTTATCAGTATGGTGATGGACAAAATGGGCGGAATGAGTCCTGGTGAGCTAGAAGGAAATCAAACCTTCAAAGGGATCAAAGACCAAATTCCTGGCGGCGACACTGGCGGACAATTGGGCTTTATCACTGAGAGCTTTGGTAATGTCAGTGGTTGGATGAGTGATTTTGTTACCAGCCGTGGTTTGTCTCCAGAAACGGTTGTGGGCAACATCCGCAACTTTGTAGATATCAGCGATGATAAGTTGGATTATCTCGGTGCATTTCTAGATGTGAGCACTAATTACTATGTTCACACAGGTACTCAAACACTAGCACGACGCTTAATCGAACGTGCTGCCGCTGAAATGTAAAAATCGCGTTGAGGCGGAGATCTCCGCCTCAACGCGATTTTTACATTTCACTATTCACTGTTCACTGTTCACTAATTAAACACCCATCCTCCATCTGGATAATTCGACTGGGCATAGCCCACGCTTCGCGAAAGTTTCGACTAGTTGAGATTGCTTGGCGGCAAGTAGCTCTCGATCGATTACTCTGAGACTACCAGTTTGCATCGATCTCAATGCCTCAATCAAGGTCAGTAAAATCAGCAAATCATCGCCCCACGGGGATAATCTCGCTAAAATAGAAATAGCCAAACCTATCGCCAAAGATCGTGCGTGAAAAAGTTCTAGCCTGGTTGCAGGATAATGTCCCTCCTAAACGAATCCAACATATACTAGGAGTAGAACAGATGGCGATCGAACTCGCCAGACATTATCAGCTAGATACCAATACCGCTGCGACATCGGGCTTAATGCACGATCTGGCAAAGTATTTCAAACCCCAACGTTTATTAGCACTCGCACGAGCCGAAGGACTCCCCATCGATGAAGTAGATATAGCCGCACCACACCTATTACATGCAGACGTGAGCGCAATTGTCGCCCGTGACGAGTTTGGGATCACAGATCCCGAAATTCTCCACGCGATCGCCGATCATACATTAGGTAAACCAGAGATGAGTCCGATGAGTTGTATCATATTCTTAGCGGATACCCTCGAAGCTGGACGTGGCGACACCGAAGAATTGCAATCCCTTCGTCAACTCAGCTATCAGAATTTGCATCGAGCCGTATGGCATACCTGTGATTATTCACTCCAATATCTCCTATCTACCCGTTGCCTGATCCATCCCCGCACAATTCGCACCCGTAACTGGGCAATGACCGCCAGCTATGCTCAAGCCGATAATTGACAAATAGAATCTTGTTCAAGTGAATTCTAATTAACCAATTCACTAGCCACTGTCTCAAAAAGTTGCTCTAATGGGGAAAACCCCAAGACCGCACTTCTCTCCATTCACTATCCACCATTCACCTCCTAATTAATGACTGCAACTTTGACAAATATCCAAACCGAATACACGATTGAACAACTAGCTTTCCTCGCCGCTGACGCAGCAGACGATCGCAAAGCTGGCGACATGGTATTGATTAATATCGGTGAAGTTTCCACCCTAGCTGATTATTTACTGATCGTTACTGGCTTCTCAAAAGTTCAGTTGCGCGCGATTTCTGACTCCGTTGCTGACAAATTGGAAGAAGAACTCGATCGACGACCATTACGCACGGAAGGTCACAATAAAGGTGGTTGGATCTTGCTTGATTACGGCGATCTAATCGTTCATATTCTGATGCCAGATCTGCGCGAGTTCTATAGTTTGGAGGCTTTCTGGGGTCACGGTCAAATCGTTGCTCTACCAGAAATGCAGCACAAAGATCCTGCACCTACCGTCGATCTTTATGGCTCTACTCCAGAAGCTGATTTTGACGAATCCGATCTGGAAGATTCTGAGCTTGAAGATGATGAATCAGCAGAAATCTAGAGGTGTTTGGTAGTTTTAAGCACTTTATTTAAAGATCTGGAACGCGTAACTTCAATTGTCAACTGATGAGTACTTCTAGTTCTTTCTGTCCAGTTCCCAAGGAGCAGCAACCAATCAATGAATATCAAGAGTTACAAAACTCTTGGTTCTTTGGTTGGGTAAAACTAGCACCGACTAAATACCTTACCAAATTAATTTGGGTGGGAATTTGGAGCTTGATCGTTACTGCTCCTCTCGCTGAAGCAAGTTTCTCGATCGCCAAATACCCAATTCAATTTGGCATCTGCACGATCGGCGGTAGTTTAATCTTCGTCGCCTTAGCGGCAATCCGTCTATATCTAGGCTGGATTCACGTCAAAGAGCGGTTATACAATGAATCGGTTTTTTACGAAGAATCCGGTTGGTACGATGGTCAAACCTGGATCAAAACACCAGAAATACTCGATCGAGATCGATTGATTGTCAGCTACGAAGTTCAACCCATTCTCAAACGGATCCAATTAACCTTTCTAACTCTACTAGGAACTGTCATAGTTGGCATTATTGCCTGGAAGATTATTTAGTTCTATCATCACATTTTTCCCAATCAGAGCATCCGATCATAAATCCCCTCCACGGAGGGGTGCCCAAAGGGCGGGGTGG
>CASBPY010000014.1 GCA_949127675.1 Synechococcales cyanobacterium PMM_0072 | reverse complement strand
GATCGAGTATTTTTGTGATATCGATCGAGATCTGAGAGATTTCGATCGATATCACTCAGAAATCGCCCCAATATGGGCATTGACATTCGATCGAAAAGCTTAAGTTGACACCACTGCCACAAGGGGCACCCCTACAGGTTAATTGTGCAGGGGTGCCCCTTTTGTTGGAGTAATAATAACTATGTATTGGTGCAAGATGTGAGTAGTATCGTACCACTGATTCGGTCTAAATTTAACCAGAATGATCGCAGCTTGAATTTTAATCTAGCGTTAGCTTTCAACTAATCCTGCTAGTTTATTGAGTTGTTGCACCAACAGGCTCAAGAATAGCCCTACGTCGGTGACAACGCCGATCGACTCGATCGATCCGCGATCGCTCAATTTCGTCACAACGGCTGGATTAATATCGATACAGACCATTTTCACACCTGCGGGGGTCATATTCCCGACCCCGATCGAGTGGAGCATACTCGACAGCATCAAAATCAAGTCGGCACCTTCAATCAGGCGGGCATATTCGGACTGAGCCTCAATCAGATCCATCTTAGTATCTGGCAGTGGGCCATCATCCCGAATCGAGCCAGCCAAGGAAAAGGGGACATTGTGTTTGACGCATTCATACATTACCCCACTGCGGAGTACACCCTGCTCGACAGCATTGGCAATACTCCCACACCGACGAATCGTATTAATTGCTTTGAGGTGGTGGCGATGTCCGCCGTGGACAGATACGCCGAGCTGCATATCTACGCCCAATGATGTTCCCATTAAGGACTGTTCGATATCGTGAACGGCGATCGCATTTCCGCCTAATAAGGCGTGAACATAACCCTCACGAATCAGTTGATTGAGGTGTTCACTGCCTCCAGTATGGATCACAACTGGGCCAGCTACCACGGCAACTTTACCACCTCGATCGCGAATTCGGCGCAAATCCCAAGCAACTTGTTCGACGACTAATTCTACCCGCCGTTCACTGGAGACACCCGCACCCATAAAGCTGAATTCTTCGGTGCTCTTTTTCAGGGTGGTAGTGGTGCGTTTAGTCCGAATTCCGGCACTGCCAACTACGACAGATTCACCGATCTGTAGATCTCGCAGCAACTTACATCGAGCCACTGAGCCTGTAGCTGTCTGCGTCACGGCAATCGCCCCATCCATCCGTTGTCCCTGCACCAAAATCCATTCGCCCGCGATCGAGATTTCCGTAGGATAGATCGTCGTGGCATAAAAATCATCCGCAGCGACACCTTGCTGAGTTACAGGGGCTAGGTTAGCATCCGAAATATCCCTAGCGGTATCAATTGCACCCAGGTCGATTAATTGCCCCATAATGTCCGCCATGACGATCGAATCGGGAGCAGAAACCTTTACCTCCGCCACCGAAGTATCTAACCGCTGTTCGCCCAACTTGAAATTCGCAACTTGAAAACTACCGCCACCCGCCACGATTGTATCTAGGACGCGATTTACTAAACCAGAATCGAGTAGATGTCCCTCCAACTTAATCGTGCGACTTTGAACTGTAGATAATTGGGGTGATACTTTATGGGGTTCTGTTACTTTGAGAGTCAAACATTTAGCCGCTCCACCCGCTTTGAGAAATTCTGTTAGCGGTGTTTCAACTACTATAAAACCGCGCTCTTTTAGTGTTTGATTTAAGCCATCACTGACTTTATTCATCACCACCACTCGGTCGATATTCACCGTATTGCAGGCAAAATTTACCGCATCAGCTTCTTCGATCGCAATCCGTTTCTCTGCCGGAACTCGTAATTCAATCAGGCGATTGGAATAAGTATCAAATGCCGCCGGATAATATAATAGATATCCATCTGTTAGCGGACAAAAGCAAGTATCCAGATGATAGAACCTTCGATCGACTAATCGTAATGACAGCACTTCTACATCCAACCATTCGGCTAAATAAGGATGGGAATCTAGTTCAGATCGAAAGCCATAACCCGCCCATAACCAACCTCCCACTCGATCGATCAATGCGTCACCAGCACCCTCAAATGGCAAGTTCTTAGGCAACGTATGCACCTTATACCCCTGACTTTCAAACCATGCTTGAAAATAAGGTTCCTCACCCTGACGTTCGGGATGGAAAAAGCGACTCAGTACCACTGTATCGCCTAAGATTAACCCCGCATTTGCTGTAAATACCATATCTGGCCAACCTTTCTGGGGTTCGACTAGATCGATCGTTGCGTATGTTTGCAATACTTGGTACAGCTTATCCCATTGAGCTTCGGCTTTGTCTCGACTCGATCGATGAATATTGCCCTCCATCCACGGATTGATCACATAATCCACATCGTAATGATGGGGCGCACACATCAAGATTCGCACTTTATCAGTCATGGGGAAGTTGGGAGATGGGAGATGGGAGTTCGGAGTTAGAGGTTGGGATTTAGGCTGGGTTGGTAGATCTACGCTACAAATACGATGCTACAAAACGCTTATGCCATCTGGTGTTAATTCATGAATTACCTTACCAGATGGCTAAATCCTACAGCTTTTAATTTGCGGCTTATCTACATTGGCTTCACCCACCAGGTATGAAATAGCCCGTGGATTGTCCATCTTCTTTGAGGCATTTGCCATCTCCAAACCGATCGCATTGCCATCGCCGTCATAGTCTAAAACCAAGCCTGGGGCAATTTGAGCTGTTTCCTCAACAGTCATTTCGATAAAAGTGATTTGTAAAATATCCTTATCTGGGTCATAAATAACTTTCATTACACGCTGTATCCTGTGCTGTGATACTTTTGCTACATATTTGGATTGAGCAATCCACTGCTCTAATCCTAGTCATAGGTTAGACTGCTCTAATGTATCATGGGTGACAAAAGTTCGCGTAATTTTCTCTAGCTAAACGATCGATCTCAATGGCTCAGTATAAGCACGATAGATTTTTCAAGTTTTACCTGCGATCGTTATATCAGTCAAAAGGTGAGACAATTCAGAATATTCAAGTCAGGAATGATGAAGATCTAGAAATCGATTTCATGTTTATTGCTCAGTCTGACACATTTGGCTGGCAGCAAGAGCAATTAGAATTATTTGATGCTTTAATGCAGAGCAAGAGTTTATGAAAACAATGGCACAGATTGATGCTTGGTACGACGCTGAAATGGATAAAGCGGAACGGAAGGGCAAGCTGGAAGGCAAGCTAGAAGGCAAGCTGGAATCTGCTACCAGAGCGATCAGCGTGAAATTTCAGGGCTATGTACCAACGGAAAGTGTGATGAGTCAACTCTCTGTGTTGAATGAGCAGCAATTGGATGATTTTATCGTCGGGATGTTTAGTTGGCAGGTGGTAGCTCAGATGGAAGAGTGGCTCAAATCATTTGATAACTAGTAGTTGGTAATTTGACGCTAATGGTGAGCCTTAAAGCATAAATTAGCCGATTTTGAAAAAGCAGCGAAAATCAGAGAGATGGTGGAAAAACTTGATCTCGATTTTCCCAAGGAGCATAGGGGATATACTGATGGATAAATATCTCGTTCACGGAGTGTCTGCAAAGCAGAATCGACACCATGCTCAAGTCTGAAGGCACATTGTCCGATCGACTATCACCACATCCCACCATTCTACCGATCGGTGTGTATGCCCTGTCAGGACTTGTGGCTGATGGTAAACTACTACTGGCGATCGATACTGTACGCGGATATCTGGTCTCGATCGATCCAGATACCAATAATACAACTATTCTCAATCCGCATCATGTTTCCGACTGGATTGGAGTGACAGGTTTAACTCTGTGGGAAGATACATTTTGGTATGCCAAGGGACAGGAAGTACTATCGTGTAATCGTCAAACTCTCGCACCGACTGTCTTTACTCGTCTGCCCTATCCAGTCACAGGGGTTGCTGTCTGGGAGTCAAGTCTATATGTGAGTTGTCAGAAATCTGGCTATATTCATGTGTTCGATCAAAACACGGGCGAATTGGTGAATAAAATCCCCCAGCCTGGAGTGGGTACGGAAACACTTGCAATCCATAACGACGCGCTGTGGGTATGCGATCGAGCCGAGCAGACTGTCTACTGTCTCGATCGTACCACTGGAGTGATTAAATTCAGTGCGCTCACACCCTTTGCATCCCCAACGGGGATTACCTTTTACGCACCTGGAGCTGAGGAGCCGACTTGCTATGTTGCTTATGCCGATGAAGAACCCTACATTCGCGATGATCCAAATGCGAAATCGCCCTATCAATTGACATTCCGAGATCGAACATTCATCCATCCACTCTACATCCACCACAACCCCGCCGCCCACTCCACCCGCTCCAACGGCTTCTTGGTGGAAATGTCCTACGTCGAAGAATTACTCCCCCTCGAAGCTGTTACCCTAAATAATGTTGAGTGGCGAATCGCGCTCCCATCCGATACCCTCCGTCAGCAGGTGCGCCAGTTTGAACCCATCGGACATGAATTTGAGATCGAAGAAAAAGAAGGACAAAAAGTAGCTGTCTTCAAATTCGATCGAATCAATCCCCATCAAGGCGGCTTAATTGGCTGGAAAGCCGTGATCGAAATGTACGGACTTAAATATTCCCTTGCTCCTACTGATATTGATGATAGTCTCACCCTCCCAGATGAGTTGGCACACTATTTAGTTGATGATGATGATTTGGCAATGGATACCGAAACCATGATCCAAGCAGCCAAAGAAGCCGCTGGCACCGAAACAAACGTGCTGCGGAAGATGCTCAAAATTCGCAATTATGTCTACGACAGGCTATCTTACGGCATCCAGCCTCGGATTGACACCCCCGATGTCGCCCTCGCCCGTGGAGTTGGCTCCTGCGGTGAATATGTGGGAGTACTCCTCGCCCTCTCCCGCCTGAATGGAATCGCTTGTCGGACGATCGGACGGTATAAATGTCCTGCTTATCCCGATCGACGAAATTTACCCCTTCAGCCTGATTTTAACCATGTCTGGTTAGAGTTTTATGTGCCTGGAGTGGGCTGGCTACCAATGGAATCGAATATGGACGACACGATCGAACGGGGGCCATATCCCCAGCGTTTTTTCATGGGTTTAGCCTGGTATCATACCGAAATCGGCAAGGGGATCTCGTTTGAAAAAATGAAAGCCGCTGACAAACCCGAACATATTTCGATGGGCGATTTAGCCATCAATCATATTCGCTTTCGGATCTTAGACGAACTAATTCCTGGAGACATCCAACACTAATCTATTCACCGTCCACCATCCCCTAACTTATGTCTTACTCTCTAATGATTCACGGTGGTGCTGGTGCCCTCGAAGATCTCAAATACGAAGCCAGCGAAGCAGCATTTAGCCAGAGTATCATCGCCATCTTAGAACAGGGGCGCGATCGCCTGAAACGTGGTAATAGTGCCCTAGACGTAGTAGAATATTGCGCCAGTTTGCTCGAAGACGACAGGTTGTACAATGCTGGCTGCGGCTCGGTGCTAAATGCTGAAGGTAAAGTCGAAATGGATGCAGCCCTGATGGATGGACGCAACCTTCAAGCGGGTGCGGTGGCTTGTCTTCGCAATATCAAAAATCCGATTTCCCTCGCGCGGCGGGTACTAGAGCATGGCGAACACGTTCTGTTGATGGGTGATGGCGCATTGGAATTTGCAAAATTCTGTGGGATCGAAACATACCCCGATGATTACTTCATTACTGAAGCGCGAATTAAGCAATTAGCCGCAGCTCAGGTAGCAGGACGGATGACTCTGGATCACGAACGGATCAAACCAGCTCAAAAGCTCGGCACCATCGGAGCTGTAGCGCGAGACATTCATGGCAATCTGGCTGCGGCGACATCTACAGGTGGATTGGTAAATAAACGCTGGGGACGGGTTGGTGATACACCGATAGTCGGAGCGGGAGTATTTGCTGATAATGAGACTTGTGCGGTGTCAGCAACGGGCTATGGCGAGCAGTTCTTACGGACGGTATTGGCGAAGACTATTTCTGATTTCGTCCAGTTCAGGGGCATGGATGCCGCCGCTGCGACCCAGGCGGGGATTGACTATTTGGTCGCAAAAGTGAATGGGGAAGGTGGGGTAATTGCGATCGATCATACTGGGCGTTGTGCGGCAGCTCAATCTACCTCTGGGCTGATTCGGGGCTGGATTGAGCTAGGTGGAGCGGCTCAGTGTAAGTTGGGGTAGAGAGGCAAACGCGATCCTACCCCAACAACTTTCAACTAACTTCCCAATTATTAATTATTAATTATTAATTATCAATTAATTTAATGAGCGTCTTGTAACTCGTAAAAGTCAGGAGAAACATAATCCTTTCTGAGTGGATAACCAACCCAATCCTCTGGCATCAATACCCGCTTGAGATTGGGATGTCCCTCATAGACAATGCCATACATATCAAACGTTTCTCGCTCCTGCCAGTCTGCTGTCCGCCAGATCCAATACACCGTTGGTACCACTGGATTCTCGCGAGGCAAGAAGACCTTGATTCTTACTTCATCTGGTCGGACAGCATTATCACTCACCTTAATTAAGTGATAAAAACTGACCAAATTGTCACCAGCTCCCGCATCATAACCACCCTGACATTGGAGATAGTTAAATCCATAGGCATATAATGCCGTCGCTACAGGTAACAAGAACTGAGCTTCGACCCGAATCACTTCAGCTCCCTGATTATCGGTTTCTAGAGCGATGTGATCGACAAAGCCATTCTGGGTTAACCACTGAGAGACTTTGCCCGCAGGCACGATGGGTGCAACGGCTGGAGTGATTTCAGCAGTTGATTTAGTTTCTTCCTCAGCCACGTTTTACCTCCTGTTTGCGAGCGGTTGATAGGGCTGGAACTACGGGCATTCCCATTGCTGCGGCGATTTCGGCGGGGGGATTTGTATGTGTACCTGATTGGAGATAGGCTCCGGTCAAAATAGCTGGTACAGCTTTCATATTATGGGTCGTACTGTAATAGCGGTGAGTCTGATTGAGTAGGCTCCGCTCTTGCATCGATTCGTTGGCGATTTTCTTCCGCAGTTTGATGATCGCATCCATCACTGCTTCTGGGCGAGGGGGACAACCTGGAAGATAGACATCCACAGGAATCAGCTTGTCAACACCACGCACTGCTGTCGGTGAATCAGAACTAAACATTCCGCCTGTAATCGTACAGGCACCCATTGCAATCACGTATTTGGGTTCGGGCATCTGTTCATAGAGACGGACTAGAGCTGGAGCCATTTTCATGGTGATCGTCCCAGCCGTAATCAATAAGTCTGCCTGACGAGTACTCGCACGAGGTACTAGTCCAAATCTGTCAAAATCGAACCTAGAACCGATCATTGCGGCCAATTCGATGAAGCAGCAAGCTGTCCCAAATAGGAGCGGCCAAAGGCTGGATAACCGTGACCAGTTGTAGAGATCGTCTACGGTGGTTAGGATCACATTTTCCGATAGATCCGTCGTTACTTGGGGACGTTCGATCGGACTGGAAATGCGATCGTTATCATTGATAAGATTAGAGTTCATGACCATTCTAAGGCTCCTTTGCGCCAAGCGTAGACTAGCGCGATCGTGAGAATTGCAATAAAAATGAGAGCTTCAATAAAAGCGAGTAAGCCTAACTGACTAAACGCTACCGCCCAAGGGTATAAGAATACAGTCTCCACATCAAAAACGACGAAGACCAGGGCAAACATATAATAGCGAATATTAAACTGAATCCACGCACCACCGATCGGCTCCATCCCAGATTCGTAGGTCGTCCGCCGTTCGGGACCACCACCACTAGGGCGCAGCAATTTGGATGCTGACAAAGCTAAGATCGGTACCAAGCTACATGTCAGCAAGAAGCCGAGCAGGTATTCATAACCGTTGAGGACAAACACAAATTATTTATAGTTATGAAACAATAACGATCGATCTCCTCGCAACCAAACAGTAAAAAACTCAAAACTCTAGGCTCAGGATTCACGATGGTGATCTGGTTTAAAAGCAATTGGTTGTTTTTGGAACTTTTCGGTCGGGAGCCAATCTGCTTATATTTTATACTCATCCCGAACCCAGAACAACTTAAGATTGGCTAAATGTCGATAGAGATTGTTAAGTAACTCTTAACATAAAACCACTGTCGAGTCAGTCTAGACTTGGTAGAATTGCATATAAGAGTAGCGATTCTCCACTCTAGAGGTTGCGCCAACGAGATCTCGTAGGCTATCGCTTGGATCGATACGCGATTGAATTAGCTATACAAAATTACTATGGTAACTTCCGTTTCAAAACCCTCATCATTCGATGAAATCAGACCAGGTGTAAAACGTCCTGCCAAAGAAACCCTGCTCACGCCTCGGTTCTACACTACCGACTTTGAAGAGATGGAGAGAATGGATCTCTCTGTCAATGAAGATGAGTTGCTAGCGATTATCGAAGAAATGCGAGTTGACTACAATCGCAATCACTTCGTCAGAGATGAGAAATTCGACAAGTCTTGGGATGATATTCCAGCGGAAACCCGTCAGATCTTTATCGAGTTTCTCGAAAGTTCATGCACGTCCGAATTTTCGGGATTCTTGCTCTACAAAGAACTCAGTCGTCGGCTCAAGCACAAAAGTCCTCTGCTCGCGGAAGGCTTTAGCCTGCTATCGCGGGATGAAGCCCGTCACGCTGGCTTCCTCAACAAGGCGATGTCCGACTTTGGACTCTCCCTCGATTTGGGCTTCCTCACCAAAAATCACAACTACACCTTCTTTAAGCCCAAGTTTATATTTTACTCAGTGTATCTATCTGAAAAGATTGGTTACTGGCGATATATCAAGATTTTCCGTCACTTAGAAGCAAATCCCGAATACCGAATCTATCCGATCTTCCACCTGTTTGATAACTGGTGCCAAGATGAGAATCGTCATGGTGATTTCTTTGATGCCTTGATGAGATCCCAACCCCAGTTACTAAATGACTTCAAATCGAAACTCTGGTGTCGATTCTTCCTATTAGCGGTATTTGCGACAATGTATCTGCGAGATCGAGAAAGCAAATTCTACGGAATTTTGGGGATGAATAGTCGTGACTTTGATATCGAAGTAATTCAAGAAACAAATAAAACTGCGGGACGAGTATTCCCAATTATCTTGGATGTAGATCATCCTAAGTTTTTCCCGATTTTAGATAAATGCACCGCAGACTATCTCAAACTAGTTGCATCAGCAAATTCTACCACACCGAAGTTCTTGAAAAAGATCATGAACCTACCGATCATCGCGTCGATTGGTGTCAAGATGCTGCGGTTGTATCTACTGAAACCGATCGATATGACAGCCAAAGCTGGTGTGGTTCGCTAGATTGAATTAGATTCGATCGTGATTTTTATCAATGACAAAGGGTTCTGCTAAACACAGAACCCTTTTTTATGTGTGAATTAAAGCTGGAAATGTAGCTGGTGGGCAGTGCCCACCCTACAATTTTCTAATATTATTAATTATCAATTAATCTTCTCCCATCACAATTCGCCATTCATGCAATTGATAGGTGACACAATGATTTTGCACTAATGGATCAGCGGCAACAATTTGTTCCGCTTCAGCTAGTGAATCAGCTTTAAACAACATCATTCCACCGCCCCGTTCGCCCCAGTAGCCAGTTTTAGTCTGATGTCCGCGATCGATCAGATCTTGGACATACGCCTTGTGAGCGGGAATATATCGATCGAATTCCGGCTTGGGGACGATTCCAGTTTCAATTTTGACGAACCACATAGATAGTGAATAGTGGATAGTGGATAGTGGATAGTGCAGAAGAGCCAGGGAATAGCGTAAATACAATGAAAAGACGCTTGCGTCCAAATTCACTATTCACTATTCCCTAACCCCTATCCCCTAACTTTGAGCAATCATTGACAGTGGTAAAAAGATGGTCAAAACTTCGCCTTGTTGAGGGCTTTGACGCACAACTAGTTTACCACCGAGGAGCTGGAAAAGATTTTTTGTGACGTTTAGATTGAGGCTGAGATTGCCTGTTTCGGGTTGAAAGGTGAGCAATTGACCGATCGAATGTCGCTTACTGGGAGCTGTGTGGGGTTGTTCGTCGGCTTCTTGGTGGGACTGGAGTTGGAGTTTGAGCTTGTCGCCAACAGGGGTAACTTCGACTTGAATCCGGCTACCAGAGGGGAGATTGCGGGTGAAGTTTTCAACTAATCCAGTTAAAACTCGATCGAGAATGGTGGGATTGCTGACGACGGCGGGGAGTTGGATGGGAAGATCTACGGCTAGATTGAGATTGCGACGTTCGGCTTGTTGTTGCCATTGGGGGATGCTGTGTTCTAATAGTTGACTAATCGACATGGTAGTCAGATCGACGGATTGGGATGGCTGTGTCGTTGCCAATTCTACGGCACTAAAAATCAGCTCCATTCTGTTAATCTGTTCTGTACATTCGCGATCGATCGCCCTCAGACGGTGGAGTACTCGCGGGGATAAATCTGGCTGACGCAAGAGCGATTGCGTCATCGTGCGAATGGTGGTTAATGGGGTGCGAATTTCATGGGTGAGGGCTTGGAGTAGTTCAACATCTGCGGCGACTTTGGCTGTTGCTTCCACCGTTGCTGGAGCTGTGTGTGGAGTGGGGGCTAGAGTGGCAACAGGCTGGTGTTGGAGCAGATATTGACTAAATGCCATCACCGATCGATAGTCAGGCTCGATCGGGCTAAATTGCGCGGCTAGTTCGTCCAAATAGGAGAGGTGCTGCGGTGATGTCAACATTATTCGCCCCCGCAGAGATTTCCAGGCTAGATCCAAGTCGTCAGGATCGAAGGAAAATTGACACCGGGGACTACCATCTGTTTCTCCCATCACCACGAGCAGACTAAACTGACTGGTTAAAACTAGACAAAAGCGTTCATCAGCAAGGGGATCTGTAGGGAGTAATTCAATCGGGAAATGGTGAGACTGATCGGGAGTTGGATGAATGCCTGTATAGTTACAGGGCAGCAATTGACGGTTGGAATGTGGGGTGGTGAAGGTAATCGTTTGCAATTGAGAAACGATCGAGGGATGGCTAAATAGGGGTAGTGGTGCGGTAATCAACAATCCTTCGATTGTCGTCTCTTCGCTAAAATCTTCGACCCCAATCGGACTAGGTAATGAGTTTAATAATAAAGCTTCTACGGAGGCAATCGCACTATGCCACTGACTTTCGGCTTTGAGCTGCAATTCTTGACGATCTCTCGTGGGATGAGGATCGGGAGGGCTAAATTCGGGTACGAGCAGATCTATTCCCGTCGCTTCTGCTTTGGCTAATACTTCGCTCAATGTTGGGAGCAACCACTTTCTAACCACAATTTATCCCGATCTCGCCGATCTCTAAATACTCTCCCCTTGAGAATAACGGATCGGGATAGTTCGATCGCAGGTGTAAAACCGAACTTGGGCTAGGCGAATATCCGGCACACTATTCAGGGGTTAGGGATTAGGGGGGATTTTGGACAAAAGCACAGCTAAAAAAGATTACATTTTTACGTTCGCAGGAAATTTATTGTAAGACAGTCTTAGATACCATTCTAGTTTGTTTCTTATCAGCTTCCGACAGATCTGCTCCACCTTGAAGAATAGTGGCGTTGGACTGTAACACAGTAGCAGCGTTGGTATCGCCCATTTGGAGGGCAGTTTTAGCCGCAGTTTGAAGCAGAGTGGCTGCGCCTGTCCGATCTCCTTGTTGGAGTTTCTGTTCGGCGAGTTGGGTTTGCCGATATTTGGCGAGAGCGAGGGTATGTTGCTGAACGTTGCTATCTACTGTTGGTTGATGATTGGTAATGATATTAACGTTGATGCTGACAGGGGTAGTGAGCAGATTCGTTAAGCCTTTGGCGGGGTCATCATAGCGAATTTGGAGCGACGCAATCTGTTGTTCTCCCTCTGCAAGTTGTCCGATGTAGGTATTTACCAAGACTACCCGCGCGAGATCTTTCATTAAGTCACCGAGGCGGACTGTGTGCAGATTACCATCAGTTTCGACGGCTAATTCGATCGTATCAGGTGCGACTTGGGCAACGGGTTTGAGTTCGGCGAGGCGGACTTTGGGTTTGAGTTCTAGCTGGAGGTAAGCATTGGTTAAGCCGACTGATTGCATCCGATTGAAAATCCGCCCAAATTCGCTTACAGCATTAGCGGCTTCGGCAATATAAGCCAGTGTCCCTGCGGCGGTATCAGCAATTTTTTCGAGAATATTTTGATTCCAATGTTCACCAAATCCAAGCGTATTGAGGGTAATATTGCTCTCAGTAGCAAATCCGGCTAATGTAATACACCGCTGATTATCACCATGTTCGTTTTCGCCATCAGTGAGGATAAAGGCGTGGGAAACTCGATCCTGTTTACCTTCAATCAGTTGAGTAATACCTAGTTTAATCCCAGCATCGATCGATGTACCACCAGCAGCTTGTAATTTATCAATCTGGGCAAAAATATCGGTAGAATCGGTAACTTGCTGACAGGGAACGATTACTTTTGCCTCATGATCGAAAGCTACAATCGACAACCGATCTTCTGGTTTCAAGCCTTTAATTAATTCCTTTGCAGCTTGCTTGACAGTATTTAGCGGCGTACCTTTCATCGAGCCACTATGGTCAAGAATCAGACACAAATTCAGCGGTAATTGGCGATCTTCAGGCTCGGCTAATGCCGATATCTCGATCGAAAGCTGACGTTGACTGCTACCTTGACTAATATCTACCTGTGGATCGCTGATGACTGTTTCGATCTCAACTTGCATCGGACTTAACTCCACATCTATTGTCACTATTATGGTAGCAGAGAGGGTAAGGGGTGGGGGTATAAATTGGATGATTGTGTCCTAATCACCTTCTTTTTTCGACCCCTATTCCCTATCCTCTAACCCCTATCCTCTTATCTACAATCCTTCCAACGGTACTCCCAAAAACTGTGCCAAATTTGCACCTTGGGTTTCTAGTTCAGTCAGAGAAATTGGTTCACCAACGCGAGTGAGGGGGATTTCGCGACGACCTTTAATTCGGACATAGAGGGTACGACGAGGACTCAAACCATCTTTGATATCAACTCGGACAGCTTGGGCATCAGCAATCTTACTAACCAGCTCAATCCGACGATTTTTACCTGGAAACCCATTGCGGAAGATCGTAATATCTCCAGCTTCTCGATCGAACTTATTATAACCGCCACCGATATCGAGGGCGATCGCTGCCCATAAATAAGTTGCTAGCAAGGTTCCCGCCACACCATAGAAAGTCAGTGCAATTCCCTGGGGAATGAATGCCATCGTCAGAGGATTGCTCACTGGAAGCAAATTGACTTTAAAATAGCTAGAGAGTCCAGCCAGGAGAAAACCAATCCCCCCAATCGAAACGACTATCGCCCAAAAGAAGTTGCTAAAGCGGCGCGAACCCAGCACGGGTTGGGACAAAACTGTTTGGGTTACGGTAACTGTAGACATTTTGAATAGGTAATTTTGATATATTTTGGAAGCGTCGATCGGTATCTCTACCTACTATTACCGATTTACTAGAGACTCGATCGAATCTAGCTGCAATTTTTACGCTTCTTCACTAATCAGATCAACTTAATCCAACTTCTTCCGCGAGGGGTCGCCCGTTATATCCGAAGGAAGAGCTTGGTGGGGAATCGCGGTCACTAGCAACCATGTTAAAGAGAGTGCTAAAAAATTCACTCACGTTACCATTCATCCCGATCTATGGACTCAAAATATTCCCGCTTCATCAATATCCTGTCATTTGTTTATGCAAGCAGTTAAACTCTTAGAACAACAGGGTGCGATCGAACCATCAGCACAGATGTTTGATAAGACAATTTGGGCAATTCGGGAAGCATTTTTTACCGAAGCCGCTAATATAGCCGATCGCCGAATTCAATTGGAAATCGCCGAAAAATTAGGACTACCGATCGCGGCAATTCAAGCACAGAT
>CASBPY010000013.1 GCA_949127675.1 Synechococcales cyanobacterium PMM_0072 | reverse complement strand
GATCTGCTCTAGCATATGTCTGGAATTCGGTTTAACTGGCGACTGACGTAGCCACACCAGCCAAGTAATGCCAGTTTCGGGTTTAACCTTGAGCAGATCGTCTAAACTCTGCTTATGTTCTGGTGTTAATGGCCCAATTAGCGTGCGATAGATCCGGCGGGTAGCTAGGGTAATCGCCTCTGCACAAGCCCTGTCGATGACGTTCAACGCAGGTAAAATAATCTGGCGTTGTCTCAACATCTCTGTCGCCTGTAACGCGATTACCAACCCTTTATCAGTTTGCATTGCCAGATCTGTCAAACTCTTAATCAAGATCCGGAAATCAGCCAGACTAAATGGCGACAGCCCCAGATAAGAACGTAATTCCTGAAAGTGTTCGCGCCTAGTTTCATCCCGCTTGGCATATTTGCTCCAAGCGGCGGCATCCACCTGAATTTGACTGGCAACCCACTGAATTACCAACTCAGCAACCATCATGTCACTTCCAAGCATTGAGCCTGGATACCGGAGCAGACAAAGCTGTACTGCGAAGCCCAGTCGATTGGAATCGCCACGGCGTTGTCGAATCAGTGCTAAGTCTGTATCGGTGAATGTGTAGTATCTAATTAGGTCATTTTGGCTTTCGGGTAACGCCAGCAGACTCATTTGTTCGGTAGTAGAAAGAATTGAACGACGTGGCATGACTAGTCGTCCGCTTTTAGATATTGGTACAAGGTTTCACGGCTAATGCCAAATGCGCGGGCAAGTGTGGCTTTTTGTTCGCCAGCGGTAATTCGCTGTTTGAGTTCTGTTACTTGTGCTGAGGATAGTGCTTTCTTTCGACCTCGGTAAGCTCCCCGCTGTTTTGCGAGTGCGATGCCTTCCCGTTGTCGCTCGTGGATTAAAGCTCGCTCGAACTCGGCGAATGCACCCATAACCGACAGCATTAAATTTGCCATCGGGGAATCTTCACCCGTAAAAGTTAGGTTTTCCTTGATAAATGTAATGCAGATACCACGTTTAGTTAGTTGCTGCACGAGATGGCGAAGGTCATCCAGATTTCGTGCTAGGCGATCCATACTATGTACTACGACAATATCTCCCTCGCGCACGAAAGATTGTAGTGCATCTAGTTCTGGTCGGAGAGTATCTTTGCCAGAAGCTTTATCGGTGAATACTTTGTCTAATTCGATTCGATCTAGTTGTCGTTCTGGATTCTGGTCGAAACTACTGACTCTGACATAGCCGATTCGTTGACCTTTCAAGATGTGTAAAGCCAAATGTGTCAGGAATAAGTCTATGACTTATCGAGTCATCTGTCAATTAATTAATAAAACCACTCTATTCTGACAGGTTTAAGTGGTCTAGTATGACATCAGGTTAGAGTACACCCTAGATTGACAGGCTTTAGCTACTCCAAAAATGATGTCTTGAAACTAGCTTAGGGACTAGGTTTCAGGCTTAACGTACTATTTTATCCCTTTTCTGCGTTTCCCCCAAATAGCCAAAGCTAAATTTATGGCAAAAGTAAATTTTGAAATGGTTGATTGTTCTGCCAACGGTAAACACTAAAGTCACGGCGATCTACGGTCAAAATTCTTCCATGCCCAAGTTGTTCTGCCAACACAACCAGAGAAGCATCAGCTAAATCCATCGGCAAGTCAGCATAACGTTCGATTAAATCTGTCATCCGATTGAGATGAGCTATTTCTAAGTGAAAAACAGCAATTCTCCCTGCCGCAATTTCTCGCAAGAATGTGCATTCCACACCAATTCCACTTTCTCTTACTAACAAATAACAAGTTTCACTAATCACTGGATATGTGGTGATTAAAGATTCTGAAAATTGATTTAAGACTGCGATCGCTTGGGAATGGAAACGATCTGATTGATTTCCTAAAGCAACAAAAAAACCAGTATCAGCAATAATCATGCAGTCGGAGTTTCGACAGTGGGGAATTTAGCTGCCATGATGTCATTAATGATCGATTTAGAGTTAGTTGCTAGATCGACAGATCCTTGAAAACAGCCGATGAATGGGCTATGGCTGAGTGGATTCACTGGATAATTATTCGATTGAAGTTGTTGATATTCTCGTTCGATCTCCCTGG
Source organism: Synechococcales cyanobacterium PMM_0072 (assembly GCA_949127675.1). Taxonomy (GTDB): domain Bacteria; phylum Cyanobacteriota; class Cyanobacteriia; order Cyanobacteriales; family Chamaesiphonaceae; genus Chamaesiphon. The sequence continues at coordinate 1,335 of CASBPY010000013.1, read as the reverse complement.
TGAGGACAGTGACAGGATCTAGATGGGTGTGTTGTTGGATATAAGTAAGTTGAGCTGCATGTTCGGAGTCGAGTTGAATCGTGATTTCCATAGCAGAAGATACTGTTTATAAGTATGGTTACGAATGGTGTATTTTAATAAATTAAGCTACGGCAACTCCAGTCCCAGTTGGAATTAATGGCTAAAACTACTAACATCTTAGCACAAATTAAGAACGCGACAATGAATTTTGCCTTGCGCTTGTACCAGTAGTGACACTCCGAATCGAGATTAGGCACGAACGATCGTGTCATACTGAGTTTGGCTAATTCGTCCGGTTTGATAGAGTGTTTGAGAAATGTCCGACAGTGTAAATACGGCATGGCTTTGAGAACAATTCAAGATCTCAATACTGCTAGCAATGCCCGAAGTTGGGCGATTTCCTGCGCTAAATCTAGCACCATCGTCGCGCCGATGAGATTTAGTCCTAAATCCTGGCGCAACCGTTGGAGTTGAGCGATGCGGCTAATTTCCCCCGATCGCAGCATGGAGCCGACAGGTTCGATCGATCCGACTTCGACAAATTGCTCGATCATAATCGTGGAAGTTCCGGTTATTAAAGCGGCATATTCAAATGTATATAGTCGATCGTCATCCGAACAGACAACCATACTAGAACTACTAAACTCGGTCATAATGTCACCGCCTCTATTGCCGATCGTGGGTTGAAATTGCTATGAGATTGAATCTTTTCATAACAATCTTGTTCGATTTCACTCAACTCCTGGGGCGAGACAATCTGAATTTTGACAATCAGATCGGTTCGCACACCTTTTGGTAAGATCCAGCCTTTACCGCGCAGCCGTAGCGATTGCCCAGAACGCACTCCTTTTGCAACCGTCATAGTTACCACACCATCGGGAGTGGGTACTCGAATTTGGGCACCTAAAACGGCTTCATCTGGACGCAGGGGGACTTCGCAGGTGAGATTGTCGCCTGAGAATTGAAAGAATGGATGGGGTGATAGTTCGATCGTCAGGTATAAATCGCCACGTTGTTGGGAAAAAGGACTGGGGCGACCTTTGCCTTTGACGCGAATCCGACTGCCCGATTTAGCCCCTGGGGGAATGCGAACGTTCACAGTATCATCGTCTAGCTGTAATCGCTTTTGCACGCCATGAAAGGCTTCTGAGAAGGAAAGGGCGATCGCAGCTTCAGTATCGGGGGCTGGGGCTTGGCTCCGAAATCCCCCAAAATCCTCAGCCTGACGATAATTAGTGCGTCCAGCTTTGGCTCTACCGCCCATGATGTCTTGGATGAAATCATCAAAGTTGGCGTAGCCATTGAAGTCACTAT
>CASBPY010000012.1 GCA_949127675.1 Synechococcales cyanobacterium PMM_0072 | reverse complement strand
CAGTAATTCCTATAAAGTATTTTTTATCAACACTTAGACTAGGATAGCATTTCATGCTCCTAGCCACTGCTTCATTTCACAAGAATTTAGATATTCTGACGATATCTCATCGATAAGCTGTTCGACTCGATCGCTGAGTTCACTCGGTAGTCCACTATCTCAAACTCATCCCGTAGAGATTTGCATAGATACCTTGTTGTTTTAACAGCTCTTGATGAGTACCTTGCTCGGCAATTTTCCCCTGTTGAATTACCAATACTCGATCGGCTTTTATGACCGTACTCAGGCGATGGGCAATCACAAAACTAGTCCGATTTATTAATAATTTATCGATCGCTTGTTGAACTAAAATTTCTGTCCGAGTATCGATACTACTAGTCGCTTCATCTAAAATCAAGATGCGCGGATTTACCAACACAGCACGAGCAATACTGATTAATTGTCGCTGTCCCTGGCTGAGGTTTGCTCCCCGTTCGCCTAATAGGGTTCGGTATCCCTGTGGTAACTGGACGATAAACTCGTGAACATTGGCAATTTGCGCCGCTGCTTCAATTTCTACCTGAGTGGCTGTGGCACGACCAAAAGCAATATTTTCAGCGACTGTACCGCTAAACAGGATATTCTCTTGCAACACTAATCCAATCTGCCGATGTAAGCTCGCCTGGGTGACGCTACGGACATCAATGCCATCGATTTTGACTGCGCCAGCAGTGACATCATAAAAGCGCAAAATTAAGTTGATAATCGTACTTTTTCCGGCACCTGTAGCCCCTACTAAGGCGATCGTTTGGCCTGGTTTAGTATGGAGCGTGACATCTTTGAGGATCAGTCGATCGGTAGTATAACCAAAATTAACTCGATCGAATGTGACTGCTCCTTGAATTGGCGGCATCTCGATCGCACCTTCAGCATCTTGCAATAGTACGGGTTCATCTAATAGTTTGAAAATCCGTTCGGCTCCAGCTAAAGCTGATTGAGCTTGGGTATAAAACTGACTTAAAATCTGAATCGGTCGAAAAAATTGCTGAACATAAATCAAGAAAGAAATTACAGTCCCGACGGTTGTTGTCCCAGCAACTGCAAAATAGCCACCACAGGCTAATACTGCTGCTGTGGCTAGACTATTTAGGAGATCGATCGAGGGTAAAAAGGCTGAAGTAATTGCGACTGCTTGAACATTGGCATCGCGATTGGCCGCATTTAAGATCATGAATTCTTGAATATCTAGCGGTACGTGATTGAAGGCTTGGGCTTCTCTGACCCCACCAATTCCTTCCTCTAATTTAATCGACATCTGGCTAATTGTCTGCCGAGTAACGCGAAATTTACTTCTGGCCCATCGCGAGAAAAAACCAGTAGTCAGCAACATTAATGGGATAATCAAATTGCTAATCAAACCCAATCGCAGATCGATCGACAGCATGGCAATAATAATCCCAATCAGGGTAAATAGTTGCCCCAACATTTGCGCTACAGCCTGCCCAAATGCCTGATTTACCGTACTGACATCATTAATCAATCTACTCATCAAATCGCCTGCTTCACTGCGATCGAAGAAGCTAATTGGCAGGCTCTGAATCTTTGTAAAAATATCTTGGCGTAATTGGGCCAGTACTTTTTGCATAATCGAACCAACGCGATAAATCTGTTCGCGAATCGCGATGACACCAGTGATATAAATAATCGCCAGTACTGCCAAAACTTCCATTAATTCAGTAATATTACCATTCCGAACTAACCGATCGATCGATCTGCCGATTAAGAATGGCCCAATTGCCTGAGTCGCGGAACCATATATAACAAACATTAACGCGATCGGGATCTGTTTCCGATCGGGTTTAAAGTATTCAAATAACCTGAATAAAGTCGATAGTTGCTTGGTAGCTTTATGTTCTACTCCGACGACAGGTATAGCTGTTCTCATCTCATCCTCCTCGCTGCATTTGTGATTCTAAAATCGATCCATAGAGTGGACTATGAATCATCAACTCTTCGTGAGTTCCTTGGGCTACTAAGTGTCCTTTATCCATCAATAGGATCCGATCGGCATTACGCACTGTACTAATCCGTTGAGCGATGACAAATGCCGTACATTTTTTGAGGTGCATTAAGTCGTCGAGTGCAGCTTGAATTTGGCGGGCAGTTTGAGCATCGACGGCAGATGTACTATCATCGAGAATAAGTAAATTATAGTCGGTGAGTAATGTTCTCGCGATCGCGATTCTTTGCCGTTGTCCGCCCGATAATCCAACTCCACGTTCGGCGACTACTGTATCGTAACCATCGGGTAAATCGCTAATAAAATCATGAATTTGAGCGGATTTAGCCGCAGTGATTACTTTGTCTAAAGTAGCATTCGGTAAGCCATAGGAAATATTAGCGCGAATCGTACCAGAGAATAGTCTAGTCTCTTGTAAGACGACACCTATTTGTGATCGCAAGCTAGCTAATTGTAAATCTCGCACATCACAACCATCGATGCGGACTGCTCCTGCTGTGACATCATAGAAGCGGGGAATTAAGTTAACGATCGTACTTTTTCCAGAGCCAGTTGTGCCCAATAGAGCGATTAATTCATTAGGTTTTGTCTCAAATGAAATCCCCTCGATCGCGAATGTTTCCGATCCAGGATAACGAAATTGGACATTTTCAAATGAAATTCTACCGATACAACCTGTTAGCAGAATTGCATTTGGGCGATCTTTAATTTCAATTGGGGTATCGATTACTTCATATACTCGTTCGGCTGAAGCTGCGGCTTGAGCGATCGCTGGAGCTGCAAAACCGATCAGGAGAATCGGTTGAAGGACAAATAACAAATAAGTATTGAAAGCGACTAATTCACCGATAGTTGATCGCTGATTAATTACTTCAATCCCCGCATAGCCAACAACAGCAATCGTAATTAGATTACTCAGAAAAAACACGAGTGGAAAGGTATTCCGAATCGCTGAAATCGTTCGCATATTGACATTAATTAGATCCCGATTAATCTCCTGATAGCGGGACATTTCCAATGATTCACGGACAAAAGCCTTGACAATTCGCACGCCAGAGATATTTTCCTGCAGTACTCCATTTAGATCGCCTAAACGTTCTTGAGCTAGCCCGAATACTTTTTGATTTTTAATTAAGAAGTTTGCCAGAATTAATGCAGCTACTGGGACGAGCGCGAGGCTAATTAAGGCTAATCGCCAATTCATTAGTAGCAAAATCACCGACGTAGCGAGTAGTGTAACGAGGGAACTAACTACCTGAATTAAACTAGTACCGAGAAAAGTGCGAATTTGTTCGACATCGCTGGTGATCCGAGTCAGCAGTTGGGAAGTCTGGGCGCGATCGTGATAACTGAAACT
>CASBPY010000011.1 GCA_949127675.1 Synechococcales cyanobacterium PMM_0072 | reverse complement strand
CACAGAAAGTGTTCCATTATCACGAGGAGACTATTCTGTATTTTAACTGGTATTTGTCGATCGAGGGGATAGGGGTTAGGGGTTAGAGATTAGGGGACTTGTTTGATTCGAGAATTCAACTGTCGATGTTTCTAATTACCCCATCTCTATTCCCTGTCCCCTATTCCCTATTCCCTAAACAATAACAGCCGTACGAGTAGCAGCCAAAGCTTCAACCAAACTACGAACTACTGCAATCATCGCCAATTCATCATTGAGCTTATTGATTGCCGAACCCACACCGATACCCGCAGCACCAGCCGAAATTGCTAGCGGTGCAGTAACGCTGGACAAACCAGAGGCACACATTACAGGTACGCTAACAGCGCGCGAGATTTCATAAGCAGCAGCTAAAGTAGGTGCCGCTTTTTCAATTAAACCAAGGGTACCTGGATGAGTTGGCGCACTGCTAGTACCACCTTCGGTTTGGATGATGTCTGCACCCGCAGCGACGAGAGCTTGAGCTAGCTCAACTTGCTTGTCTAGGGTCAGGATATGGGGAACAGTCACAGACAGGGTAATGTGGGGCAACAAGGCACGAGTAGCCAGCGTTAGAGCTAAAACTTCATCAGCTTCAAATCGAATCCCTTGAGCGTAGAAACTATCGAAGTTACCGATCTCAATCAAGTCAGCACCAGCTTCGACACAAGCGATGAATAACTGGGGGTCAACGGCAGAAACGCAGATTGGTAAATTGGTGAGCTGACGAGCCATTCGCACTAAATCAGCATCAGCAGCAATATCTAAAAATGTAGCACCACCTCGATCGGCAGCTCTGACTACAGTAGCAACTCGATCGGCATCAAAGTTATTTAGCCCACTGATAACTTTGAGGACTTGGTTACTAGCAAAGGCTGTTTGCAGGCTATTCAACATATTCATCACTATCTGAAGGGAATCTAAATCTTTATCTGAACTATTTTGACATCGATCGGACTGAATTAACCAAGACCATGACAATATCGATCGCAATTGATAGTTGTTGCACAGCTTGGGCAAGTCAGATGTTACTGTAAGTGGAGATACATTTGGCTCAATTTTTTCTGAATTGTCAGAAACTGAAAGTAGCTAACTGGGTGTGTTGGGTTGTTTCGTTCCTAAAGGCTTCGCCAACATTCTTCAACCCAACCTACAGATCTCAATTTTTATTAACTGTCAGAAATTGAAGCCTAAGCGATAGGGAAAGAATTCACTATCCACTATCCACTATCCACTATCTACTGATTAATTATGGATGCTAGAGAATTATTTGAGAAAGGTGGCCCTACAATGTGGCCATTATTCGCACTGTCAATTTTATCATTAGCGACAATCTTTGAACGGCTGTGGTTTTGGTTCAAAACGACTAGGAAAGAAGAAGAACTGATCGAACGGGTACTTGAAGCTAGTGCCAATGATGAATGGGACACCGCCGCCCAACTTGCCAAACAGGAACGCAATCGCAAACCAATCGGTAGATTTCTTTACGCGCCACTCAAGCGCACAAATCCCGATCCTGAAACATTTAAACTCGCCCTCGAAGCATCGGCTGAGGAAGAGATTGCGACCATGCGAAAGGGCGATAAAGCTCTAGAGTCAATCATCGCTCTTGCTCCTCTACTGGGATTATTGGGTACAGTATTAGGATTGATTCGATCGCTAAGTGGGATCAAATTGGGTGACTTGGGTACTTCTGCAGGTGGCACTGTAACCTTAGGGATTAGTGAATCACTGATTTCTACAGCGACAGGGATGATCGTCGCGATCATCAGCTTGGGTTTTTATCGCCTGTTTCAAAGCTTGATATTCGGTCAAATCAAGTTATTTCGTGGCGCAGGAAATCAGCTAGAATTACTCTACCGAGAACATTGGCTCAATATCAAAGGTAAATCGATCAATGAAATAGATCGGCTTTAGGCTTTAGCTGAGGGTATCAATTTCTTGGCGCGTTGCTCATCAGCTAAATTTATTAAAATAGATAAACGTTTTATCGATCGACAATTATTAGGTTGATACAATACATAATCCTCGCCAATCTCCCAGTTCCCCAGTCTCCTAGTCCCCCCATCCACCTTCACCAACGCCAATTAACGAGGTTTATTCGTGGTTTCTCAACGTGTCTTTGAAGTAGCAACTACCCAGTCATTACCGATCGTCCAGGCAATAGCTCCACCCCAGTCGCAACAGCAGATTGGTGCATATGCGCTGCTAGATAGCCTTTACCGTCATGGTGTCAAACATATTTTTGGCTATCCTGGTGGTGCGATCCTGCCGATTTATGACGAAATCTATCGATTTGAAGCCGCAGGTAAAATCAAGCATATCCTCGTGCGTCACGAACAAGGTGCTGCACATGCCGCTGATGGCTATGCCCGCGCTACGGGTCAGGTCGGGGTCTGCTTTGCTACTTCTGGGCCTGGAGCTACAAATCTCGTTACAGGCATCGCCACGGCTCAAATGGACTCGATTCCATTGGTTGTTGTCACCGGACAAGTCCCCAGTTATTTCATTGGGACTGATGCTTTTCAAGAGACAGACATCTACGGGATCACCCTACCGATCGTCAAGCATTCTTACATTGTCCGCGATCCAGCAGATCTACCCCGAATTGTGGCAGAAGCCTTCTATATTGCCGCATCTGGTCGTCCTGGCCCTGTCCTAATTGATATCCCCAAAGACGTAGGGGCAATGCTGTGTGATTATATCCCCGTAGCACCTGGTTGCGTCAACTTACCTGGCTACAAACCGATCGTTCAAGGTACTTTGCCAGAGATTAATCAAGCAGTACAACTGATCGCCAACAGTCGTCAACCATTGCTCTATGTTGGTGGTGGAGCGATTTCTGCCAGTGCCCATGCAGAGATTAAGCAACTAGCCGAACTGTTCCAAATCCCTGTCACTACTACCCTGATGGGCAAAGGTGCTTTTAATGAAACTCATCCCCTCTCAGTCGGGATGCTCGGAATGCACGGCACCGCCTATGCAAACTGGGCGGTAACTGATTGCGATCTGCTGATCGCTGTTGGAGCTAGATTTGACGATCGAGTCACTGGTAAATTAGATGAATTTGCGGCTACTGCCAAGGTAATTCACATCGACATCGATCCAGCCGAAGTTGGCAAGAATCGTACTCCAGAAGTCCCAATCGTTGGTGATATCAAGCAAGTATTGATTCAACTACTCCAAAGGGTGCAGGAACTAGGTTTGGGTCGTAATGCTTCACAAACTAAATCCTGGCTCGAAACGATCGATGGTTGGCGCGTAGACAATCCTCTGGTTGCACCCAGCTATGAAGGCTTACTCGCACCCCAAGAAGTAATTGTCGAATGTCGTCATCAAGCACCAGATGCTTACTACACAACCGATGTCGGTCAACATCAGATGTGGGCAGCGCAATTTCTCAATAATCTCCCCCGTCACTGGATCTCTAGTGCCGGACTGGGCACAATGGGCTTTGGCGTACCCGCAGCAATGGGCGTACAAATGGCACTCCCCAAGGAGCAAGTTATCTGTATCAGTGGTGATGCCAGTTTCCAGATGAACCTCCAAGAACTCGGCACTCTCAAGCAATATGGTCTAAATGTCAAAATCGTGATCATCAACAACGGCTGGCAAGGCATGGTCAGACAGTGGCAAGAAGCCTTTTATGAGGAAAACTACTCTTCCTCCGAAATGGCACCCTCCCAGCCCGATTTCATGCTGTTAGCGCAAGCTTATGGCATCAAGGGAATGACCGTCGATAATCGTGAAGATTTGCCAGCAGCGATCGCCGAGATGTTAGCTCACGATGGCCCTGTGTTACTCAATGCTCAAGTCAAGCGGGATGAGAACTGTTACCCAATGGTAGCCGCAGGTAAATCCAATGCCGAAATGTTGGGATTGGCAAAACCCAAGAGATCGAGTTCAGGCGCGTCGTAGATCTATTTTTGCTGATGTCGATCGATCAATTCATCTAGTAATAAAAATCTGTAGGGGCATCCCCTGTCTTGTCGTTTTTTTATTCGGGGGTTCCCCCCGAATAAAAACGCCGCTTGTGGGTGCCCTGGTGGTACGACGCTAAGATGGTTGAGGGCGGGCATAAAGCCACGCCCCTACAGATTTACATT
>CASBPY010000010.1 GCA_949127675.1 Synechococcales cyanobacterium PMM_0072 | reverse complement strand
AGATCTCCGCACCTGACTAACCTCTAGCCTTCAACTTCCAGCTTAAACCAGAGACAAAATTTGTAGTAATATGAGCAACGATCGGAATCAATAGATTACCCGTTTCGACCATTGTACACGCAAGTATCATCCCTACCAGCGTTGCCCAGACTGCATAAGGCCACTGTTGTACATTCGTCATGTGCAACACGCCAAAGCAGAGGGAAGATAACAAAATTCCGATCGGATCTAAACCCAATGCGGGCAACATTACACCCCGAAATAATAATTCTTCACTCAATCCAGGTAAAAGTCCCAGCCAAATTAGATCGGGTATTGCGAGGGGTTTCAACACCATTGCTAGATAAAAATCTGCACTCTCACGATAAGTAGCCCAAGCCGCATAAACAATCGAACTTAATCCCGTCAATCCCAATCCAATCGCAATTCCTAGCCCTAAAGCCTCCACCGTCAGTACCAGCGGACGTAATTGCAGATCCCCTAAATACAGCCATAGCTTGGCAACTCCAAATAAAATGATCGAAGTTACCGCCATCGCAATCAAAATCTGAGTGCGCGATAAGGGTTCGATTTCTGGATTTTGGGAGTTAGTCATCTTTTGGCGGTTGGGAGTTGGGAGTTGGGAGTTAGAAGTGCCCACAATCTAGATTCTAAGTAATGTTAATCTGAGCGGTTCTAGTTATTCACACTCTTTAAGTCGATCGATCTGGGGATAAAAACTATCAAGACTCATTCCGGCTCGATCGACTGTAATTACTCCGATCGCTTCTAGATAAGATCTTACCGCGATCGACTTAATTCCGAGCGTTTTTGGTGTGACGGCCATCCGCGTTTGATTTTCAGCCACTGTAATAATTTTAGTATGTCGAGAGCGCGCAAAACTAATCAAGCCACTCCCCCCACAAGCAGATTCAGGAATAATCACCGCATCAACTTGATCATTCCAAATTCCCCCCGTCTCCACAAACTGCGGTGCCCGACTCAAACCAACTAAGACACAGGGCAAAAAAGTATAACCTAATTCTTCGGCTGCCGATCGCGGCGAAATCTCAGGATCGATCGGCAGGGGTGATAGAGCGGGTGCATGAGCGCAGGGTACTTTGAATGTCCGCACGATCAGGTGACTGATCACAGCCTCGGCTCCAGCTAAAGGATCTACGCCAGTCCCATGTCGATAGTCGTGGAGAATTGTCGCCCCAGGATCGTCGGGAAATCTGGCAATTACGGCAATAGCTTCGGCTCCAGCGACGTTGATTAATTTATCCACTGCTCGCAACAAACTATCCGGCTGCTGAATCGTGCCCCAAGAGGCTCCAGAAGAGGCTGTACGCAGTTCTACACCCAAAGGCAGATCTGTAACCACATAATCGGTGATATCTAGTCCTAATGTCGCTCTAGCAGCATCTGCGGCTTGGAGATGGCGCACCCGCAATTCATCGGAGATCGATCGATCGAAAACAATGCCGATCCGATTCCGCCGCACTGGTTGCAATCCCCAGGTACCTGCGGCAAATTTATCTAGGGCGTAACCCTCAACATAAAGGGCGTTGGGGATATTCCAGAAGAGCTGCGCCCCATTCATCACATTTGGATGAGTAATTAACCTGTCGCAACTAGCTGCAACTGCTTTGGCAATCGGTAAAGCATCCCCAGCATAGCCACCCATCGCGGCACCGATACCAGTGGGGATAATCAGGGCGACGGTATAAGGACGATTGGTCAGCATAGAAAGATTAGGGACTGCTTTTGATTGCTTATTTTTACCTACTCAAGCATACACGATCGACTGTGATGGTAAAATCCTGTCATTGAGATAGTCAAAGCCTTAGAGTCAACAATTAAGGTGAGCACTTCAACTTCTACCCCGATTTAACCGATAACTATTTAATGAGGAATACCCAAGCTGCGATCGTTCTTTGTTTGGCTTATGTGATTGGTTTACTGATTACCTTCGATCCATCTGTGAGATGGGGCATGATTTTAGGTGCTATTCCGGTAGCGTTGATTCTGCCGCGAGTTTGGAAGCAAAGTCCTAAGTGGCAATTGCTATTTGTGGCGATTTTGATCGCTACATCTGCTAGTTTTTACTTAGAATTTCGCGTGCCAAAACTTGCCACAAATGACATTAGTAAGTTCATTCCCGCTACCGCCGAGCGGGGTACGTCGCAATTTACGATCGTCCAAGGAATTGTTGATAGTTACCCCCGTGTCACCCGCAACCAGAATAGTCAATTTTGGATCAATGCGACTCAACTTAATGATATTCAAGGTGAGATTAAAGCGGGCATATTACGACCAGCAGACGTAAGCAGACCTGTCACTGGTCGGGTGTATGTAACTGTCCCATTGCAAAGCGGTACGGGCTTACAACCAGGGGTAGAGGTGTCAATTACGGGGACATTGTACCTACCTCAAGTAAATGCCAATCCTGGCGGTTTTAGTTTTCGGGACTATCTGAGTCAATCGGGTGGATTTGCGGGGATGCGGGGCGTTCAGCTACGGGTACCCGATGAAAGCCAGACGCAAGCATGGAGTTGGGGCAAGCTGCGTCAGCGAGTAGCAGCGGCACAGGTAAAGTGGCTGGATGTCCCGATCGGACCGTTGGTGACGGCGATGGTGTTAGGATCGGAGGCAGTGGATGTGCCGTTCGATTTACGCGATCGATTTGTGCGAGTTGGATTGGCTCACGCACTAGCGGCATCTGGGTTTCAGGTATCGTTGATCTTGAATGCGATTCTCACCCTTACCCGCAAGCGATTATCTGTAGTGGGACAGTTTAATTGCGGAGTCGTCGCATTACTAATTTTCCTTGGTTTAGCTGGCTTTCAGCCTGCGGTAGTTCGATCGGTTGTGATGGGAATGGCGGTATTGATTGCGTTGCGAACCAATCGACAAATTAATCCAATTAGTTCGTTATTTCTCGCTGGTTCAATATTATTGATTATCAATCCGCTCTGGGTTTGGGATATTGGCTTTGAGTTAAGTTTTTTGGCGACGTTAGGTTTGATTGTCACAGTTGAACCATTGCAAAAAAAGTTAGATTGGCTCCCACCGACAATTGCTGATTTAATTACCGTACCTTTAGCCGCATCGATTTGGACTTTGCCGATTCAACTATATGTATTTAAGGTTTTCCCACTTTATAGTTTGCCTGCAAATGTGTTGACAAGTCCACTGATTAGTATTGTTAGTATTGGTGGTACAATTGGCGCATTTACTGGATCGATAGTGCCGATTCTCGGTAGTGCAATTTCCTGGATACTGTATGCACCCACCCAGCTATTAATTTGGATTGTTGATTTATTTAATTATCTACCCAATACTTCATTTGCCGTGGGTCAAATTTCCTTGTGGCAGTTATTAGCACTATATGGATTAATTCTATTTGTGTGGGCAGTTCCAATCTTACAGAAACATTGGCAATTACCAATACTAGTGGGAATGTTAGTAATTATTATACCCCTAGCAATCTGGAAAACAACTGAGCTACAAATTACAGCATTAGCCAGTAAAGATGAACAAATTTTAGTAATCCAAGATCGTGGACATACAATCGTGATTAATACCGGAAATGAAAGTGTGACCAGATTTGTGATGCTGCCATTTCTCCAACAACAGGCAATCAATCAGATCGATCGAGCCATTGATTTCAATCGCGATTCAGCGGTGCTAAATAGCTGGCAATTACTATCATCAGCTATTCCGATTAAAGAATTCTATAGCATCGGGGAAGATAGTAGTACTAATGGGACAATTAAATTTGTACCATTGGCAGTGGGTAAATCTTATAAGTTCGATCGAGTGGAAATTACGACGATCAAAACTAGTCCAGCTATTTTTCAAATTAATATTGCTGAATTTAATCAAAAATGGTTAGTGATTGGCGATGATACTACCGACAAAGCTCAACCAGCGATCGATCTAGAGAAACTTAATTCAGCGGAAATTCTCTATTGGAGTGGTGGTAAGTTGACAGATAGATCGATTAAAAGTATTAAGCCTCAAGTTGCAATTGCCGCAACTGCCAGCCCAGATCTAGAAACAGTGAAATTGCTAGAAAAAAATAAAGTAACAGTCTATCATACAGGTCGCGATGGTGCAATTCAATGGACAAAAGAAGGTAACTTTAAACCTTATCTGGAAGAAGAAAGACCTCAGTAGGATAATTATTAATTAATAATTAATAATTAATAATTGTTGTTGTTGGCGGAGGATTTGCATTTTACCATCCACTATAGAAGTAACAATATTCAGCTCGATCAATTGCTTTGAGTGTTTTTTTTGTAGAATTGGTTGCAAAAAAGATTGCGCCTACGATCAATCCAACTACAGCAAAATATATGCCAAATATGCTGCTAAGTAAATAGCCAGTCATAAAATCAATGGACATTGCTGTAGCAAGAATACCTAAGATATCCTGTAATCGATCGAGACTGAGTAGAATAACCGTGTTAAACAAACCGATTGCGAATAATAGATATCCAATACAGGCAAAAATCGTCAAAATACTATCACTTTGACTCCGATGAAGAATTGACAGTAATAGAATCGTGAACGAAATCAATAGTCCAAAATATAAGAAAATTCGTTTGATTGATGACCAATATTTGCGCTGAAGCATCCAACTTAAACTATCAGCCTCAGACAATGTCATTGACTTCGCGTGATCGTACCAATAGGTGATCAATTTATAACTACAATATTCAACTAACGGCACAATCAGCAAGAGATTTAGTAACGCTAAATCCATACTATCCTGATAGCCTAAACTATTATCCGATCCTAGGCGGTAATGACCTCCTTTTGCGGTATTAGCAACCAATCGATCGGCAAAAATAAATCCAAAATAAGCAATTCCGTATAAAAAATATGGAACTAACAAATAAACTAGAACACTTAAATGTGGTAGTGATACTAATTTACCAAACTTAGGTTCAATCGATCGATACTTAATTCGATTGGAGATTGACAAAATCAACAGCAAAATAAAAGCGATCGAGATCATCGCTACCTGTGATTCTAAAGCACTAAGTTTAATGAATACTCTAAAAACAAAGAAACAGCAAGTTACTCCAATTAAGATCGCTGGTGCCGCAAATTGATACTGGAGTCCCACGATCGCAAATAACATCCAAATCGTGCTGAGGATTACATAATAGATACCTGCAATAATAATATAACCATCGGCAGCTAAACCTTGATAGAAGCCAAAGATAATCCCAATCGAACCTAGAAAAATAGTTGTAAAGACACCCATTGTTAAGATTGGTATGCAGATCCGATTAGCCTGAATCGGATCTTTTAGTCCCATGTAAAATAATCCCCGTCGGCTAATCATTTGGACAAAACCACTACTAGTAATTAAACTAGCCATCGTTACAAATCCAAATAGAGAATTTAAGCCTGGTGGTAGAAGATCTACTTTTGTCTCAACAGGCAAATAATTGAGAACCAAGAGAATAATAAACGGAATTGTATAAACAAAACTATGGGAAAATTGCGAGATAAAGATCTTTACTTCATCAATTAATTCGAGATTTTTCTTAATCGGTTGACTGACAGGTTCAATAAATGGAAATTGATCTCGCTGGGCATAAATAAACTGACCAAGTACTAATGCATCACGACAACCAAATTCAGTCTCGATCGCTTGATCTGTATAGCCCAATGCTTCGACAATAGCCACAATCTCCCAGGGATCACAAACATTGGGATAATTGGTATAAATTGAATTTATGAGATTCTGAAGTGAATGATTTTTCATGTTTTAGCTGCAACCTTCAATTCTAAAATTCGTGATTGCCGAATTAGTTGAAGATAAGTATCAAGATAGGTTTGAATGCACTTGCTTTGAGTAAATAAATCTAAACCACGTTGTCGAGACTTTTTGCCTAGATCGATCCGTTGGGCGCGGGTTAAACTTAGGAGTTCAATGATCGCTTCAGCGAGAGCAATCGGTTGATTTGCTGGTACCAGTAAGCCAGTATCACCTAATGCTTCACCGACACCGCCAACATCGGTAGAAACGATCGCCGCTTCACACAACATCGCTTCAATTACGGCATAGGGAAAACCTTCGGAAATACTGGACATTGCCACAATATCAGCTTCACCATACACTCGCCACGGCTCACTAGTAAAGCCAGCAAAATTAATTGTATTTTCTAATTTATACTCCTTCACTTTTGCCTGACAACGAGCATAATAATCCATGTCCGAAGGTTTACCATAGAGCCTAAATTCAACATCGGGAAATTTATCCCGCACGATTGCCGCAGCTTCAATTAATGTTAATTGTCCTTTTAGTGCAAAAATTAGCCCCATATTCATCACTACTGGATGACTATTTGGCGGATAATCTTGAGGTTTGAATTTCTCTGGATCCGCACCATTGTAAATAACTTTAATTCTTGCTGGCGGTACATCCCACCACTGCTCCCAGCGAGTATTGTAGCTACAAACAGGCGCGACTAGATCTGCAAAATGATAGTTTAATTTCACCACTGCACCAGCGAGATAATGTAAGAATCGACGTACAAAAATTGAAGGAATCCCTGTCCGCAGATTGAGATATTGTTCGCGAATATTAATCCCATGTTCGGTAAGTAAATAGGGGATTCCATATTTGATCTTGCCAATTACTCCAGGTAGCCCACAATAACTAGCTGATGAAGAGTGAATCAGATCGACAGGGGGAATTGGAACATGCAGGGGAATAAACAACCGATACAATAACTTTAGTGTTTCCGTAATTTCGCCGATGGTAATTAAATCGGGTTTAATTTGAGATTGCCAACCTGTAACTATCAATTTTTGAAAACTTTTCCATACCTCGATCGACATCATTGTTTTGTGGTAATCATATCGCAAAAAATATTCGTGAATGCCTACGAATGTCTGTCCCAGTGTTTCAATATCCAACCGCTCTGGGGCGATAATTCCCGTCAATAGCTGCTCGAATAACGGAATAAATTGTCGCTCGATTGTGCCGCCAGTAGTGGCTATTTTGCTCTTTAACGCACGAGAGAATGGAAATCTCCATCCGTACTCGATCGGATCCTCCATTCCCCAGAGGGGCACCTTAATTACTTGGGTAACATTGGTTGAGAGCGGATATTGCTGTGCAAGATAAGGATTTGCGACGATCGCCAAAATCTTGAAATCAATCGCTGGCATCTGTTGGGTTAATTCGTGGCACCAAGTGCTCACACCCCCGCCCAGAAATGGGTAGGTACCTTCGGTGGTGAGGAGAATACAAGGCTTCATAATTAGTGAATAGTGAATAGTGGATAGTGAATAGTGAATAGTTGCTATTCAATCCTCAAGTACTCAAACAAAATTAATGATTTCTTTCGATTCACTATCCACTACTTTGGAAAATAAACCGTACCAAGTTGCCCAATCAAAGCAGTTGGTTTTGGATTGGTAAATTCGACTTCAATCCGTTGAGTTGATCGATCGGTTTGCGGTATAATATTAGCAATTACCCCGCTCAATTCCTGACTATCGATCGCTGCGCCGACTTTAACTATCGATCTTTGACCGATTTTAAGTAATCTAGCTACTTGGGGTTCCAGCTCTAGACCGATTTTGAGTTTGCTAGGGTTGGTAATACTGACGAGTCTAATTCCGGTCGAGACTCGATCTCCTGTGGATAGCGGCAGCTCTGTCGTAGTGCCAGCAATCGGTGCCCTAATACTGACGGTGGTAGGTTCGAGAATAGGCTGTTGATTAACGGGTAAGTTGTTGGTAGCAATCGCTGAGGCTTTCTGGCGTTGGAGTTGTTGTAATCTGATCCCGATTTGTTGTCGATCTGCTTGAGCAGCTTGGAGTTGGGCTTGAAATTGATCTAGTTGCCCTGCTTGTTCTTTGAGTGCCAGTTGTTGCTGTAGCTGGGATGATTTGGTTTGAGCTGCTTGTTTATTAGTCGCAGCTTCGGTAGCAGCAATCGCCCGATCATAGTCAGACTGAGCTATATTCAGATCAGACTGGGCGACAGTTTTTTCCTTTTCGGCTTGCTCCAATCGCTCCAGAGAAATTGCACCTTCGGTTTGATATTGAGCCAATCGCTCATAGGTGCCTAATGTTCGAGCATAGATTGCTTGAGCGCGGACAATCGCTTCACGTTTTTGATTTAGACCCAATTGTTCCGATCGATCTGTGCTAACGGTTGTTAGTATATTTGCATTAGCAACTTTTTCCCGCAGGGGAGCAATATTGCGCTGATAATTGGCGATTGCTAGCTCAATTGTCTTGATACGTCCGGTTGCAGCTTGTTGTTCGCCCATCAGTAGTTGTTGCTGCTGGCGGACTTGCTGCTGCTGCTGAGAAGCTTGTTGAAATAGTTGTTGCTTTTGTTCAGCGGCGACTTGCTGTTGCTGAATGATCTTGGTTTGATTGGCTTTTTCGGCATCAATGTTCCGAATCATCAATAATGGATCCCCAGGCTGAACCGACTGTCCGACTTTTACATAAGTTGCGACGATCGATCCTGGTATCGTTGCATCGATTTTGGTGACATGTAACGGTTCGATCTTACCAGTAAAGGGAAGATTATGGAGCTGCTGAGATCGATCTTGACGGGTAGGTGGATTCGCAGGTTTTTTTAAGCCTTGGCGGAGTAGATATAGAGAAAACGTCAGCCCCAGTCCAGCCAATACCAATGCAGCAGCTTGATACCAACCGATCGGTCTACGGGCTTGTCGTGTTGACGTAACATCTATGATTAGCTCTGAAGGTAGATCGAATTCGGAATTTATAGCAACTGATTTATGCTTGTTGATGCCAGTTAATTCCAATCCGCTAGGATAGTCGATCCGATGTACTGGCTGACTATCCCTTGCCTTAGATTTTCGCTCCAATAATCCAACTTCGGCCTTATTGGGAATAAATTTTTCAAACAATCCAGGCGCAATTTGCATATAGCCTCGATTGACAAATCGCACCGCATCACAAATTTCTTGAGCTGGGGCACCTTTGAGAATATAACCGTTGGCACCAGCATAGAGCGATTTCGCGACATACTCGTCGCTATCATGACTACTTAATACCAGTACTTTGGTTTTGAGCGAGCTGTGAGAAATAATTTTGGTGGCGAGAACCCCATCAATATCGGGCATCTCCATATCCATGAGTACGACATCAGGGAGGAGTAATTTCACCTGCTCGATCGCATCATAGCCATTATCTACCATCCCGACGATATCAAAGTCAGGCTCAGTCTCCAATAGGGACTTTAGCCGTTCTCTAATACTCTTCTGGTCGTCTACCAGGAGAATGCGAATCATGTCCAATTCCTTAGTGTTGTGATAGTTCTTGCCAATTGACTGATGCTGTTGTGATTCGAGCCACCCACAGGTCTGAAAATATATGCTTACAACATATATCCATATTATTACCGATTTAGGTGATATCGATCGTTTACATTTGCTACTTTAAGGGTGCATTTTTTTGACTGCTCCAAAATATCGTTCACATCGAGGGTTACAACAGATACGTTATGAATACTATTGTTGTGCTTGTAGCAATTATTACTCAAGCGATAAGCTTTCTACTGGGGATGAGATCACAGCTTAGTACTTTTCGGTCAAGTGGCGGAGTGTTGTTTAGGCTTTAGGAGGAAGGTACCATTCTAATTGTTGATTGATATCTAACCCCTAACCCCTAACCCCTATTCCCTAACAATTCAAACTCCTGCCAGCACATCAACAAAGCTCGTGGCACATGAAAACAACCCTTCCATTTACCGCCTTTGAGATCCAATAATACTTCGCCTTGTCGATCGAGATAGCCAAACCACTCGCCATGTTCGGCATCGGCAAAGTGCGTCCAGGTATATTCATGAACTCGTTGGTACCAAGTCCAGCATTCTGCCCTCCCCGTCAGCCGATAACCCATTGCTAAGGCGACGAGGGTTTCCACATGTACCCACCACAGCTTTTGATTCCATTCCAATTGCTGGGGTGGATGTCCATCAGCATCCATGAAGTAATAGATCCCCCCATATTGCTCATCCCAGGCGAAGTTGAGGATATTCAACACGACATCTACTGCTTGATTAATCGTCGCAAGATCCTGACGACGATTGGCGATGTCCATGATAAACCACATCGCTTCGATCCCATGTCCAGGGTTGATCGAGCGTCCCTCAAAGCAATCCAGATGACTACCATCGGGCACAACATTTTCAAACATTAGCCCCCGCTCTTTGTCGAGGAAATCATTCATTACTTCCTTGACCGTCAGATCCAAAACTCGATCTAATTCCTCGCTCGGCAATAACCAGGACATTTCTAGCGTCAGGTTCGCCAAAATCATCGGTACAGCTAATGATTTAAGAGATCGAGTCCCAGGGTATGTTTTATTGTATCTACCCTTGGGATCGTCTTTGCGCCGCAGGACATTTTGATAAGCTTGGAGGGCGATCTCTTTCGCCCAGGATTCACCAGCGGCGAGGGCATATTGACTAAATGCCATTGCCGCAAAACAGTCGGAGAAGATATTGTAAGGCTGGATCAGGGGCTGTCCCGATCGATCTAATGAAAAGTACCAATTTCCTTGAGGATCCCGTCCGTGTTCAGCCAGGAAGCTGGCACCATGTCCGGCAATCTTCAGCCATTCACTCCGCTGTTCCACCCGATTGTAGAGCATGGAGAATGTCCACACCTGGCGATTCTGAAGCCAGATAAACTTATCTGTATCGTATACCTTGCCAGATCGATTGAGACAAGTAAAATAACCACCCTGCTCCCAATCGATCGAATTCTGCTCCCAAAATGGCAACACGTTATTTAACAGTGTATCTTTGTAAAGCTTGGCGAGTTCCTTGAAATCGTAGTTCATGCTGTAAGTATCGATCACGAGCTAAATTTTGGGTTGGGTCAGCTTTCAAGCAGCGTTAGTGCTATAACTATTCACTATCCACCATCCACTATCCACTAATTTGTCCAACGCTTATTTATTAGTATCTCATGGTAGTCGCGATCCGCGTCCACAGACAGCTATCGACCAATTAGCAGATCGATTAATCCAACAATTGGAAATAATTTCTGCATATAAATCACCAATTCTAGTTGGTACCGCCCAATTGGAATTAGCAGCCAAACCACTACATTTACAAATTAGTGATTTTGCCCATCAATGTACAGAGGTTGGAATTGCCCGCATGGTGATTTTACCGCTATTTCTTAGTCCTGGCGTGCATGTGATGGAAGACATTCCAACAGAGATCGCCCTAGCCGAGCAGGAAATTGGAAATCTCCTGACATTAGTAATCGCACCTTTTTTGGGTGCCGATCCTAACTTTACCGATTTGTTTGCGGCGAACCGTTTGATCTTACCAAGTCAGAGTATTATTTTGGCTCATGGTAGTCGGAAAGCTGGAGGGAATGCGATCGTCGAACAATTAGCGAATCGTCTAGATCTGACAGCGGCTTATTGGTCAGTAGCTCCCAGCTTGGCTGATACAGTGGCTAAATTAATCGCCACAGGTGCAACCGAAATCGGCATCCTACATTACTTTCTATTTGCGGGTGGAATTACTGATGCGATCGAGAAATTAGTTTCGGAGTTAAGAGCGGAGTATCCACAAGTACAATTAAGATTGGGTGAACCGATCGGAAATAGTCCCGAATTGGTAGGTACGATCGGTAAAATATTAGGATCGATCGATATCTAGAATCTGTAGGGGCGGGTGTCTTGCCGTTTTTTTATTCGGGGGGTCCCTCGAATAAAAACGTCGCTTTATGCAATTAATCTTGTTTGCGCCAGAGATTTACAGACAAACCCGTCCTCCCCAACTCACCCAGCCCTAAAGAGATTTTACCTCAACGACATATCAGAAATTAGTGCAAGATCCAGACCAGAAGACAATTGGTAAAGTTTATTTAGTTGGCGCGGGACCTGGAGATCCAGGCTTGTTGACAGTCAAAGGGAAGACACTGTTGGAGTGTGCTGACGTGGTAGTCTATGATGCCCTAGTTAGCACTGAAATCCTGGCGATGATCTCTCCCTACGCGGAGCAGATTGATGCGGGGAAACGTATGGGTAGACATTCCCTATTGCAAAATGAAACCACCGAACTATTAATTGCCAAAGCAAAGGAACAGGCAATTGTTGTCCGGCTCAAAGGTGGCGATCCATTTATCTTCGGGCGGGGCGGGGAAGAAATGGAAGATCTGATCGCGGCGGGGATACCTGTTGAAGTTGTACCTGGAGTGACTTCGGGAATTGCGGCTCCAGCCTATGCTGGAATCCCTCTCACCCATCGTAATCATAGTTCTTCAGTTATTTTTGTGACCGGACATGAGATGGCAGGCAAATACCGTCCTGGGGTCAATTG
Source organism: Synechococcales cyanobacterium PMM_0072 (assembly GCA_949127675.1). Taxonomy (GTDB): domain Bacteria; phylum Cyanobacteriota; class Cyanobacteriia; order Cyanobacteriales; family Chamaesiphonaceae; genus Chamaesiphon. The sequence continues at coordinate 15,250 of CASBPY010000010.1, read as the reverse complement.
GGGTGCGATCGCTCAAAGTGCTGAAACAATTGTCGTATACATGGGCGTTCACAATCTCGATCGAATTACCCATGAACTGATTGCCGCAGGATTGGCGAGTGATACACCAATTGCTCTAGTCCGTTGGGGTACTACGCCCAAACAGCAAGAATTGATTGCTACTTTAGCAACAGTAGTCGATCGAGTTGAACTAGCGAAATTTAGCGCGCCATCGATCGCCGTAATTGGTAATGTGGTTAAACTCCACGATACGTTGGGCAGTCTGTACGCGCCAAAGTAGATCTGTAGGTTGTTAGGATGGGGATTTAGATCTCGCCCTAATAACCTAGCTATCAACTAATTAACCCAGTTGTCTTGATGCCAATTTCTCGAAATGTGCCTGAGTCTGATATAGAAACACTTCGCGACTATCAACGGCATTCGTCAGCGTTGGAACTAGATTGCGAGCTTGAAGTGCCATGTGCATTTGAAGATGGGCTACATAGTCACTCATTTCTTCACCTGCGGCTAGTTGAGCAGCTAGGTTAGTCTGTGCAAAATTATTTTCTATCACCGATCGCTCTTAAAAATTAAGGGTTGGTATCTATAACTGCAAATTTATCACACCCGATCGGCTTTGGTTGGAGCCGCGCAACGAAGTTTAACAAATTTAGATCCCGCTCTCACCCCATCCCTTTTGTATTGTATGGACATACAACGTAATCCATTGCTAAATTAGTGTGGGAACAACACACCAATTCCCAATCCTATCTTGAGTTTTTGTATGAAGTGGCTAAAACGTTATCTCGGTAAAGCAATTATTATTGCTGTCGTGATTATCGGGATCAGGTTTACTCAAGATTTGGAGGATTGGATTAAGCTGCTGCACTATCAACCATCGCCAGCAATTGCCAAACTTGCTTCAGCGGCGACAATGACGGATGCTGGCCGTCGGTTGTTTTATGTCAATCAACCAATGATCGAAAGCCAAAAATTGTCGCTCAATCTGTGCAAAAGTTCTGAGCATACGATCGTCCTGGGTTGCTATGTACCCAGTAGGGGAATTTTCCTCCAAGAAGTCGTAGATCCGCGACTGCAAGGGGTAATGGAAGTAACAGCAGCTCATGAAATGCTCCATGTTGTCTATCAGCGGATGTCACTGCTGGAACAAACTCAAATTAATAAGCAATTGCAATCGGCATTAGCAAAACTTCAGAGTCCTCGCATTTTGAAACTAGTAGAGACATATCGATCGCAAGATGCTCGATCGGTAGATAATGAACTGCACTCAATTTTGGGAACTGAAGTGCTCAATCTCAGCCCTGAATTAGAGGATCATTACCGTAAATACTTTACAGATCGATCAGCGATTGTGTTGCAATCAGAAAAGTATGAGCGAGTATTCACCGCACTCCGCAACAAGGCTAAAGCTCTAAATGTCCAGTTGGGTGAACGAAAATCAGCACTAGAGCAATTAGCAACACAGGTAAAGCAAGAAGCTGCATCGGTTGACGCAGAACGATCGAATCTTCAGAGTTCGATTTCTAGTAGTCCTCAAAGTGATTATAATTTCCGCGTATCCAACTTTAACGATCGCGTCAATGGTTACAATCAATTAGTCGCAAGACTCAGAGAGCAGACTGAAACCTATAATCAAATGGTAACTGAGCATAATTCGATCGCCCTAGAAGAAAAGTCCCTAGTTGAGTCACTGGAAAATAAATAGTTGTAGGTTAGATTGAAGTTGTAGGTTGGGTTGAAGAATGAAACCCAACACACCCAGCTAGCCTTTCCGTAAGAAATAGTTGATAATTATTAGGCTCCAGATTGGGGTACAAATTCCTTAGTCCCTCATTCCTGAAATCATATTGGATCGCTTGACTGCTATCGCCCAAAAGTTTGCTAAGTTCAGCCAAATAAAGGATGTTCGCGCCTTTGGTAGTGGCAATATTAATGATACATTCCTGGTTACGGTGGCAGATATGGCCGAGCCGCATTTTGTGTTGCAGCGAATCAATACCCATGTATTTTTGCAGCCAGAATTGGTGATGCAGAATATGCGGATCTTTACGAACCATATCCATGACAAGCTACAGTCCGAAGTAAATCATCCTCAGCGGCGATGGGCTGTACCACGGGTATTATTGACCACCGATGGACAAGATGGCTGGATAGAACCTGATCATACCTATTGGCGGGCGATTAGCTTCATTGATGATGCGGAATCGATCGATATCATCCAGGATATTGAACATGGGCGCGAAGTCGGTTACGCGCTGGGGAGATTTCACCATCTGATCAGCGATCTCGATCCCACTCAATTAGCCGATACACTACCAGGATTTCACATTACGCCCCAGTACCTGGAATACTATCATCGGGTCTTGCCGACATATACGATTGCGCCAAAACCTGAAGTAGATTATTGCCTCAAATTTGTCGAACAGCGGCAGGAATGGGCGCGAGTAATAGAAGATGCTAAAAGTGCTGGCAAGCTACCTTTACGCCCGATTCACGGCGATCCAAAGGTCAATAACGTGATGATCTGCACCACGACTCAACAAGCGATCGGCATTATCGATCTGGATACTGTCAAACCAGGGCTGGTACACTACGATATCGGTGATTGCTTGCGATCGGGTTGCAATCCGCTTGGTGAAGAAACAAAGGAGTGGAAACAGGTATATTTCGACGTACAAATGTGTCGATCGATACTTCAAGGATATCTCTCTCAAGCTAGTGGTTTCTTGACTGATGATGACTATGAATATCTGTTTGATGGGATTCGGTTGATTGCCTTTGAATTAGGATTACGCTTTTTCACCGATCATTTAGCTGGAGATGTTTATTTCAAAGTTAAGCATCCAAGCCACAATCTCGATCGAGCATTAGTCCAATTCAAACTAACTGAAAGTATCGAAGTACAAGAACAAGCCATTCGCAAAATTATTGAGGATCTCCGCCCATGATTATTAATTTTGCACTCCAACCATTTCCCACTACCAGTAATTTACCGCAGATTGAAATTAATGGTCGAGTAAATCGAAAAAATCAGATGCTCTCGATCGAATATCAACTATTTGGCGATCTGAATGCCATCTCGATCGATCCACCAGCAAGCTCACCTAGTCGTCAGTTTCACCTGTGGGAAGCTACCTGTTTTGAGTTCTTTATTGGCATCCCAGGCGATGCTAATTATTGGGAGTTCAATCTCTCTCCATCTGGTGATTGGGCGGTATTTGCTTTTGATAATTATCGCCAGGGTTTACGGGATGAACTGGCATTTAACTCGTTACCATTTAAGGTCGATCGATATCCAAATTATATTACCCTAAGTTTGGAGTTTGATCTAAGTGAACTAATTTTAGCTGAACAAGATCTAGAAATGTCGGTAACGACGGTGATTAAATCTAGTCAGGATGAGTTGAGTTATTGGGCGATTGCTCACAGCAGTAAAGAAGCTGATTTTCATTTGCGGGATAGTTTTATGATTAACCTCTGAATATTTACAGATGCTGCACAACTCAATTATTTTGATCGACTCTTCTAGTGAAAGCAACCGTGATTTTTCACGCCGACGGTAGCGGGATATTGCAGCGGAGATCCAATCGCGAGGTAAAATAAAGCCAAGCCTGTGGAAAATTCCCCATCTCGTAAGTTTAGGAACCCGTAATCGTAATGTCATTTTCTAAAATCTTAATTGCCAATCGGGGCGAAATCGCGCTGAGAATCATTCGTACCTGTGGCGAGATGGGGATTGGGACAGTCGCCGTGCATTCAACGATCGATCGAAAAGCCCTACATGTCCAACTAGCTGATGAAGCGGTGTGTATTGGCGAACCGATTGGTAGTAAAAGTTATCTCAATATTCCAAATATTATTTCAGCCGCATTGACTCGCAATGCGACAGCCATTCATCCAGGCTATGGATTCCTAGCTGAGAATGCTCGGTTTGCCGAAATCTGTGCAGATCATCATTTGACTTTTATCGGTCCCTCTCCAGAAGCAATGCGAGCGATGGGGGACAAATCCACCGCCAAGGAAACGATGAAGCGGGTGGGGGTACCGACGGTACCTGGTAGTGATGGACTACTTGCAGATGCCGAAGAAGCCCTGAAAGTCGCGGGTGAAATTGGCTATCCGGTGATGCTCAAGGCTACCGCTGGCGGTGGTGGACGGGGGATGCGCCTGGTACACGAGGAGGCAGATTTGGTGCGGTTATATTATGCCGCCCAGGGTGAAGCGGAAGCTGCATTTGGCAATGGGGGCGTATATGTGGAGAAATTTATTGAATGTCCCCGCCACATTGAGTTTCAGATTTTGGCTGATAATTATGGCAATGTGATTTACCTAGGCGAACGGGACTGCTCGATCCAGCGTCGGCACCAGAAACTACTGGAAGAAGCTCCTAGCCCAGCATTGAGTCCAGAACTGCGGAAGAAAATGGGAGCAGCAGCGATCGCGGCAGCTAAATCGATCGACTATTCTGGAGTTGGGACTGTCGAATTTCTGCTCGATAAGCATGGGGATTTCTACTTCATGGAAATGAATACACGGATCCAAGTTGAGCATCCTGTCACAGAAATGATTACGGGATTGGACTTGATCGCTGAACAAATTCGGGTCGCCCAAGGTGAGAAGTTATCATTGACACAGGATCAAGTCACGTTAAGGGGGCATTCGATCGAGTGCCGCGTCAATGCCGAAGATCCCAACCACAATTTCCGCCCCTGCCCAGGCAAAATCACTGGCTATCTGGCTCCAGGAGGACCAGGAGTGCGGATTGATTCCCATGTCTATACTGATTACGAGATTCCACCTTTTTACGACTCCCTGATTGGCAAATTGATTGTCTGGGGAGTCGATCGAGATATGGCGATTCGCCGGATGCGTCGGGCGTTACGGGAGTATGCAATTACAGGTGTTCCCACAACGATCGATTTCCATCAACGCATTCTCGAACATCCTGATTTTATTCGAGGTGAAGTTTATACTAACTTTGTCGAATTGATGATGGCTCAGGAATAGGGAATAGGGTTTAGAGCAATCCTAATCTCCTACCACAAAACAAATAGATATTAGTAATCTGTGATGCTAACTGTCTGATTTCCTATCCCCTATCCCCTATCCCCTCTATTTAAGTCTTGCTAATTCTTCTTCTAATAGTTGTTCATAAATCCCTGCTAATTGGGAGGTCATGCTATTGGTCTCAATTCCATAGCCCAAGCTAGTCCATGTTTTGGACAATCGCTTTCTGACTTTTTCCAATTTGCCAGCTTTTAATAACTCTGGAATATTCATATTCCAAGCTTCTGGATCACTGAGCCAAGCATGAGCAACTTCATCTTGATACTGAGCTTCAAAACTATAGTCACACTGAAAAACAAACAACACGCAATCACGCTGAGGGTGATATCTTTTGGCAAGTCTCTCCCAAGTAATATCAATCATTTGATATCGCCCCGCAGCGGTAGAGCAGTTATTAATATTGGGACCATTGACAATCTGAATGCACTCATTAGGATGACGACGGGGATTATCAAAATGTTTGCCACCATACAATAGCGTGTAAGGGCGAGGACCATTTGACTCACTCTTGGAAATCATCCGCATCAATGCTCGAATGTATGGATCGCCATCAGTCATCACCAATGGCAACGCGATCGAATTTTCGTCGGGAATATGCGGTTTCTCTACATTTGAATATTCAGAGATCTGTGGGGGTAATAGTCGTTCGCATCGAGCGATTAAACCGATCGATAGGATACAGCAGAGCGCGATGTAAGTCGTTCTCAAACGTTTGTGTTTACGTTGATCCATGCAGGATTGGGGCTAAAGTGGAGATCGTAACTAATGGCTATCCATAGCTACAGGCTGGCGAATAGATCTTCCCAACTTTTAGCGACTGCTGTGGGTTGACTGATGACTTCGAGGACCTTATTTCGCGATCGAACATCAGTGAGTGATTCAACGCACACCTGAGCGACCTTTTGTCTAGGTATACTACCATCAAAGAGGGTATCCGCGCCGGACATGACCACAGGGTTGGAATTATCTTCGTTCTTGAGTCCGCCAGGACGCACGATCGTATAGTTAAGGCCACTAGCTTTGAGGTACTGTTCAGCTTGTTGCTTCCACCACAAAATCAACCAAAATAAATTAAGGGGATGGAAAAATTTGGATACACACAACGAGGAAACAAACACAAACTGTTCGATGCCCTTGGATTTTGCCGCATTTACCAAATTTTTGGTGCCCTGATAATCTACCTGATAGGGGCCAGTCGGGTCTAAACTAGGTTTGGCTCCCGTAGCGCAGAGAATTACCGTGCTGTCACCGATCGCTGTCACAATACTGCCAAGATCGAGGACATCACCAACAATTAATTCTACTTCTGCTGGTAAAATGGCTTGTGCCTTAGCGATATCTCGCACCATCGCTCGCACTGGAATCTGCCGATCGACCAACTCTTGGACGATCCGTCGCCCTGTTTCCCCTGTTGCGCCTGCTACAAATGCTTTCATTAAGTTTTGGTTACAATAGACGGTAAATCTAATTCTCTCACTACTTTAGATTGAATAGTTTAAAATTTCCGGTTTTCATCAGCTATCGCTTGTAAATATATCTAAGCAATCAGCACAATTAACGGGATAAAAGGGGATGCCAGTAGAAACACTTGAAAAAAATAGCATAAAAACAATTCCAGCTTTGATTAATCCTGAACTATCACAGCAGGATCTGGGGTCAATCGACGCAGATCGCCCCCAACCATTCTGTTTTAGCTATCGCTTCACGGACACGATGTTAATGGGCGCAGATGTCCAAACTGTGGGTAAATATCTAGATGCTCATCAGGGCTGGTTTACTCGTTGTGCTCATCCAATGACCGTCAAACCGATCGGCGCAAACGGCTATGATCTGACGATCGGTAAGTTTGATTCATTTAATTATACAGTTGAGCCAAAAATCGGCTTGGAATTGTTGCCGCAGGAAAGTGCTGTATATCGGATTAGAACTGTTGATATTCCCGACTACAAACCACTGGGGTATGAAGTAAGTTTTAATGCTGAGATGAAACTCGTAGAGACAGTAGATGGGGACAAGTTAGGTACCAAAGTAGACTGGGATCTCGATCTACATGTCTATATTCACTTTCCCAAGTTTATCTACAAGCTCCCGACTGGAGTGATTCAGGGTACGGGCAATAAAGTTTTGAAGCAAATTGTCAATCGCGTGTCACGTCAATTGACTCACAAGGTTCAGGAAGATTTTCACGGTACTTTGGGCTTAAAAATCCCACAGCGGTAAGAGTGATGTTTAAATTCAAACAGAGGTATGAGTGATCCATGAATTATCTCTACCTCTTTTGCTATATAGGCTTGTTAAGTAGGCAATTAAAGCAAGAACAGAAGATTCCATTGATAGGATCCGTTACTACTGATGGATAATCAAGAGATTTGGCAGAATGTTGGTGAAATTGTCAGTAGCTACGAAATTCTGGAATGTGACCGCTGTGCAATTGCCGTAATGCAGTGGTTGCGCGAAAATAGAATAGCAGGGAAAATTCTGAGATTGAGAACCAAAAAACGGAATGAAGTTTTTATCAGTTGCGATCGACATAATTCAGGATCAACGATCACAGAAAATGGCACCCACTATGGCGTAGAAGTGCTAGGTAAGGTATTCGATAATTTATCAGATCAAGGAATACCCAGAGAGCAGTGGATAAGTAGCTTTCACTGCATGAGTGAAAAGTTTGTTCTAGAGGAATTAGATAGCCTGTAAATAATGGAGGTCTTAGCTATGAGTAACTTATTTGATCTGTTGCAAAAAATCGAAAAAAATCCTGGAATCTATATCGCTAGTCCATCTGTGAGCGATTTATTTATGTTTTTGGTGGGTTATGAATTTGCTCGTGGTGAGATTGATGTGGATCTTACGGATAGCGAAGAATCATTTCATGCCGACTTTCAGCCGTGGTTACAACAAAAGTTAGGGATCAAATCAGTGGCTTCTTGGGCAAAGATGATTATGTTGACTTGTCATACTGAGCAGGAGGGATTTAAACAATTCTTCAATCTGCTAGATGAGTTTCGGCGGCAAAATATCGATCTCATTGATCAGATCCCCACTCAAGACAACGAATTGGCATTTCAACGACGGTAGAAATCGCAATTTAGCTATTGACTTGCCCAGTGGTTAGCAACCTCTAGAGCTGCTGCTACTACCCGAAAATGTTCATCAGCGTTACAGCGACATCGGCTGGAACTTGGGCAAGCCTGTCGAGTGCTGCTTTTTGTTTGTCGATGGCTCGTCCTCGTAAATCTCGATCGATCTGCTCTAAATCTACGGGTAATTCATCGTTGTCAGACATGCAGTTGGTAAGTCGGAGGAGCTAGATTTACGATCTTACACTCGATAGCTATGAAGGAGGATCTGAGCGAGTCCAGAAATCGATCGCTAAGGACAACTAAAACGACCGATCAAATAGTATTCTTAAAACTATCCACACCCGATCGCTAATTGATAATTTCTGCCTGATGGTCATCTATTTTGTCTTCTTGACGATTTCTGCCGCTACTTACGCGCTGTTTAGTCTGGGGTTGAATCTCCAGTGGGGTGTGACGGGACTGATTAATTTTGGGCATGTGGCGTTCATGGCGATCGGTGCCTATAGTACCGTGTTGCTGTCGATGCAGGGGGTGCCAATTCCGATCGCAGCTTTAATCGGTGCTGGTTTATCAGCATTATTAGGCTTAATCATTGGTTTTTCGACGCTGAGATTGCGGGAAGACTATCTGGGGATTGTGACGATTGGGGTGTCAGAATTAGTCCGGTTGGTGGCGAAAAATGAGGCTTGGCTGACTAAGGGGACTTTTGGGGTACAGGGCTATCCGATTCCATTTACTTGTCGCGAAGCGTATTCGTTAAACATGTTATCGATTACTTGTCCGACTAATTCCCAGCCTGAGTATGCGGTTAAAATACTTTTGATTGTGTGGTTGACGGTGATTTGTGGCTTGGCACTATGGCGATTATGGTTGTGGATGCGATCTGAAATATCACGAGTGGTGGCTGGATCGATCTGCGGTATTTTTGTTTTGACGGTATATGTTTGTGGTGCTTTATCCTTGTATACTTACGACCCACGCGCAGGGTTGATGTTATTGACTTTGACTACATTGATGGTAGTTTATATCGGTTTAGAAAAATTGGTTCATTCACCGTGGGGACGGGTATTAAAAGCGATTCGAGAGGATGAAGAAGTGCCCAGAGCTTTGGGCAAGAATGTGTTCTGGTATAAGCTTCAAGCATTTATGCTCGGTGGGGCGATCGCTGGTATCTCTGGGGCCTTTTATGCTTGGCAATTTAGTGTTTTTCCTGACAATTTTGAACCGTTAGTTACTTTCAATGCTTGGATTATCATTACGATCGGTGGAGCCGGAAATAATCTAGGTACGGTAATTGGAGCGGCGATCTTCTGGGGCTACTATGAGCTAACTCGAACTGATTTTTTCAAGGGGATATTTAATGCCTTACATCTGGATGATACTCAACAAGGAGCCTTTCGGATTATGATTATTGGACTAATTTTAATGTTGTTAATGGTATTGCGTCCCCAGGGTATTTTAGGCAAGAAAGAAGAATTAACATTAGGCAGATAGTTAGATCTGTAGATCTGTAGGTTGGGTTGCGCGGAGCACTAGCGTAGCATCGACCTCAGGAGATAACCCAACGCGCACACCAGTATCTTAGAAATGTTGGGTTATCTCCGGTAAGAAGAGGCTTCGCTAACATTCTTCAACCCAATCTACGAAATACTCTAGAAATGTTGGGTTGTTTCGTTCCGAAAGGCTACGCCAACATTCTTCAACCCAACCTACAACTCTCCCAACTCCCCTCTCTCCCATGTCAAATCAATATATTCCCATGTCTACTCAACCATTACTTGCAGCCAAAGGATTGTGCAAAACTTTTGGTGGTGTGAATGCTGTTCAGCAGGCAGGCATTGAAGTAGCCGCCGGAAGTATTACGGGTTTAATCGGCCCAAATGGAGCGGGGAAAACTACGTTCTTTAATTTATTATCTAATTTTATTCGAGCTGATTCTGGTCAGATTGAATTAAATGGGGAGAAAATCGATCATTTGCAATCACATCAAATCGCCAGATTGGGGATGGTGCGGACATTTCAAGTTGCTAAGGCTCTGTCGCGAATGTCAGTATTAGAAAATATGATGCTGGGAGCCAAAGATCGGGCGGGTGAGAAGATCTGGGAAGTATTGTTGCAACCAAAGCTAGTGCAGGCGCAGCAACGGGAGTTGAAGGATCAGGCGATGTCGATTCTCGAATCGGTGGGTTTGAGTGCCAAGGCGAATGATTATGCAGGGGGATTGTCGGGAGGACAGCGCAAGTTACTGGAAATCGGGCGCGCGTTGATGGCTGATCCGAAGTTAATTTTATTAGATGAACCTGCGGCGGGGGTGAATCCCCGCTTGATTGAGGATATTTGTGGTCATATTCTCAATTGGCGCAAAGGTGGGCTAACTTTTTTGATTATCGAGCACAATATGGATGTGATTATGACTTTGTGCGATCGAGTGTGGGTATTGGCAGAGGGAACTAATCTCGTGGATGGCACACCTACGAAGGTACAGAATGATCCAAGGGTAATTGAGGCTTATTTAGGGATTGATTAATCCTTAATTCTTTACAATTGTTTTCAATTTTAAACAGATCCTCACAATTTCCTCAAGTTTGCCCGCTAGGATATTGTTCAGGTAGTTGAGTTTCCAGATTGTTTCGTTTAGAACAGACATCGAACCTTCAAAATTAACAATCCCAAGGCACAGGCATCTAACATCATGATTGAAAATATCAATTTTCGGACAGGAATTAGCACATCAATCCTGCGGGCAGCTCAAGTAGCTTTGGCAGAAATTCCTCTCAAATTTCATGCAGTCAATCGTCACCATCGCCCTTCAAACTCTCGCACTGCGACCCGAAGTTTAGAGCTAGATCAGGGCTTAGTGTGTCCAAAACGAGTAGAAATCGATCCTCAATCACAGATTTCTGATCTAGATTCGGCAATTAACCAACGTCAATGGCTGCTATTGGGAAATCCACTGCTAGCTAGCTTGGTCACAAAGACAATTGGCGATCGTTGGATCGACCATTTAGAGCATCTCCAACAGCTAGCACCCCTCGCTGAAGATCCATTACTCCAATCGCGGTGGCGGGCGGTTAAACAGCTAAATAAACAAGCTCTAGCTAACTATTTAGCTCAATCCCAGGGAGTCAAAATTAATATCTCGTCGCTGTTTGATCTCCAGCTTCAACCGATTGTCGAACAACAGCGACAATTATTGAATATTTTGCACATCATTACGCTATTTAATCAAATTAAACAGCAGCCAGGAATTAATATTGTGCCGCGCACTTTTATCTTTGGAAATATGGGCGAAATTGAGCCGAGTCTCTTGGAGGGAGGATACGCCAACGAATCTACTCTAGATCAATATGGTCAACCACAACCGAATCATAATCAAGAGATGATTAGTTTGATTCAAGCTCTCGCACGAGTATTTGCCCAGGATCCTGATATCAATGGAAAATTGCAGGTAGTCTATGTGCCAAATTCGGCGGGGCTAACCAATCAGATGTATGCGGCGGCTGATTTAACTCAAGAAATTGCAGCAGCGGCGATCGAAGATATCGATCTCACCAAGGCGAAAGCAGCAATTAATGGCGTACTATCGATCGGTAGTTTGGGCAAAACTAATTATTGGTTGCAGCAAGCAGTGGGTGAGCAAAATTACTTCAGCTTTGGATTGCCAATTCCTGAAATAGCTTTATTCAAACAATATGGTTACGACCCTTATAACTATTACAAACATTATCCAGAAATTCGCCAAGCAGTTGATTATTTGCTGACTGGATATTTCACACCTGAACATCCGACGCTGTGTCAGTCTTTGGTCGATACCCTGTTTGGTACCGACGATCAGATGGTTGTGGCTGATTATATTTTCTACACCACTTGTCAAGCACGGGTTAGTGCTACTTACCAACAACAATCGATGTGGACAAAGATGTCAATTTTGAATGTCGCTGGGGTAGGATAGAGAGAATAAAAGTGGTGGGAAATTAGGAGTGTTGAGAGTTGATTAAAAACATCACCTCGTCGAAAGTATCGATCGGGTTCGCGGCTGCTTTATTAGTTGTAATAATTAATATGATTATTGCCGATCGCAGTATTCAGCAGATTGCGGCTAATAACCGTGCGCTCGATCGGATTCACGATGTGGTGATGAAGATTGATTCACCCTCAGAACGAATTCGCGATCGAGCTAAATTAGCCGAATACGATCAATTGCAAGTTGACTCGATTCAGAGCTTAGAAGACACTAAAAATGCTATTATATTTTCGGGTTTATTAGACTTCCTATTCCTGGTTTTTTTATATGGATTGATCAATTGGGATCTGACTAAAAAACAACAAGTCGAATCAACCTTGCTCAGTTCTGTCGCTGAATTTGAAGAACTATATCATAGCGCACCATGCGGTTATCATTCTGTAGATCTAGCTGGAAAAATCATCAAAATTAATCGCACTGAATTACAAATGTTAGGCTATTTAGAAGCCGAAGTTATTGGTAAAAACATTACAGATCTAATTGCACCTGAGAGTATTAAGCCAATGCAGCAGAATTGTTTAGCACTCAAAGCACTTGGCTCGATTCATGATATTGAGTTCCAAATGGTGCGAAAAGATGGTCGAATTGTTCCCGTCAATGCAACGGTAGTCAGCGTTAATGATGCTAATGGTAATTATCTCGGCTCCCGTGCAACTGTAATTGATATTAGCGATCGGTTAAAGTCCCGTAAACAAGCCAAGCTATCTAGAGAAATAGCTCAAAAGATTCGTCAGTCTTTACAGTTGGATGAAATTTTGCAAACTGCTGTAGCAGAAATCCAGAAGTTATTGGAAGTAGATCGAGTTCTAATTTTTAGATTTGAGCGGGATGGATCTGGTAAGGTAGTTCAGGAAAAAGTTTTAGCTGGTTATCCAGTCGTGATGGGGAGTAAGATTATCGATCCTTGTTTCGATCTCAGTTATCACGATCGATATAGTCAGGGTCGAATTTATAATATTGCTGATATTACTCAAGCCGGATTTGCGCCTTGCTATGTCGAATTTTTACAACATTTTGATGTTAAAGCTAGTGTAATCGTTCCAATTCAATTACAAGATCGACTGTGGGGACTATTAATCGTTCATCACTGTCAATCGCCGCGAATATGGCAACTACAAGAAGTAGCAGCTATGTCCCAAATTTCCACTCAAATTGGGATTGCCCTTGCTCAAGCACAATTATTAGAACAAGAACAACTTCAGCGTCAAGAGCTGGCTCGATCGAATGCTGAATTAGAACAATTTGCCCATATTGCTTCTCACGATTTGCAAGAACCACTACGGATGGTGATTAGTTATTTGCAACTATTAGAACGTCGCTATCGTGGCAAACTCGATCGCGATGCTGATGAATTTATCGACTATGCAATCGATGGTGCCGTGCGGATGCAAACCCTGATTCAAGCATTACTTAGCTATGCCCGCGTCAGCAGCCGCAAACAGCCCTTTAAGGCGGTTAACTGCGAGCGTGTATTCCAAGATGCAATCTCCAACCTCTACGTTGCAATTAGGGAGAGTGGCGCGATCATTTCTCACGATCCATTACCAGTAGTTTGGGGCGATGCTACCCAATTGACTCAGGTATTTCAAAATTTGATTGGCAATGCACTTAAATTTCGGCAGGCAGCAGCTCCCAAAATTCATGTTAGTGTCCAACCAATTAGCATCAGTAACGATCCGCCTCATCCCACCCCAGCAACTCAACTCACCATCGATTTAAACTTGGCATCGACAACAGAAACCAACGAACCACCTACTGCATGGTGCTTTGCAATCGCGGATAATGGAATTGGGATTGAACCACAATATCTCGATCGAATTTTTGCCATCTTTCAACGGTTACATACACGAGTCAATTACCCAGGTACAGGGATTGGACTAGCAATCTGCAAAAAGATCGTCGAGCGACATGGTGGTACAATCTGGGTAGAATCTACGCCGATCGAGTCAGACTCAATGTTGTCACCTTCACCTGTGGCACAAAGTCCTGATGGGTCGGTATTCTACTTTACAATCCCCGCGACAGGTAGCACTTTCACTCAATATGCCAACAAACAGCCGCACGATTGAAATCTTACTAGTTGAGGACAATCCTGGTGATGTCAATCTCACCCGAATTGCTTTAGCAGATAGAGAAATCAATGTCAATTTAAGTGTGGTAACTGATGGAGTTGAAGCAATGAATTTCCTCCATCGTCAGGGCGAATATCTTCATGCTATTCATCCCGATTTGATTTTGCTAGATTGGAATTTGCCCCGCAAGGATGGACGGGAAGTATTAATTGAGATTAAAGCTGATGAAAGATTTCGACGCATTCCGATTGTTGTACTTACCACTTCTGAAGCTGAAGAAGATATTCTCAAGGCGTATAATCTTCACGCCAATTGCTACATCACCAAGCCTGTCGATTTCAATAAATTTGTCGAAATCATTCAATCGATCGAAGATTTTTGGTTCAAAATTGTTAAATTGCCACCAGGATAAGGAAACTGGGAGACTAGAGATAATTATTTAATTAACCATCCACCATTCACCACCCACCCACCATCATCCACTTAATCCCTAACGCCTAAAGCCTAACCCCTAAAATGATTAATGTCCTTAACATTTTGCTCGTTGAAGATAATCCTGGGGATATCCGATTATTGCAGGAAATTTTGCGGGAAGTGAGAACTACTCGGTGTCAGATTACCCCTGTAATGACCTTAGCCGCAGCAATCGAACAATTTTCGCTAACAACGCCCCACACACCCCCATTTGATATCATCCTGCTCGATCTATCCCTACCAGATAGTCAAGGCATTGCGTCTTTTCAGAATCTGCGAGATCGATCACACAATACTCCGATTGTCGTTTTAACAGGATTAGATGATCAAGATCTAGCGATTTTAGCGATGCAACAAGGCGCACAAGATTACCTAGTCAAAGGACAAGTTGATAGTAATTTATTGCTGAGATCGATTCGATATGCGATCGAGCGTGAACGGACAGAAGCTGCTCTACGTCAAGCCAAAAGTGAACTAGAACAGCGGGTAATTGAGCGTACTCGCGATCTACAGCAAACACAAGATAGCTT
>CASBPY010000009.1 GCA_949127675.1 Synechococcales cyanobacterium PMM_0072 | reverse complement strand
CTCTGATTTAATCACGTTGAGATTGACTAATTTTGATTGGTGCCATCGAACTAGAACTGGAATTATCCGAAGGAATTGGACGAATGGTAATAACAAAATCAGATCGTACCAGCGACGAATGATCGCCTGTAACCAACTAAGACTACGATTGTGACGACAAATATAGTAAGTTCTGCCGAGTAGATCGATCGCAAAAATTCCAATAAAAACAATATCGATCTGCCAAAATAGATCGATATAATTTCCAGATAGATCTAATCGTCGATAATAGTTAGTAACGATTAATGGCTTAATTCTCTGGTTGTAAAATTCAAGCTCTTTTTCCCAACCAGCTTTAGTCAGATAGGCTTGACTCCAAAAAGTTTGAAAAGAACCTTTTGCTGATTGATTTTGAACTCTGTCACGGACTTGATTCTTGATCTTCTCTAGATTGCCAGTTTTTTCAGCTACTTGAAACGGGTTGTTTTGAATCAGACTCACACTCAAGGTGTCTAACTGCTGGAGCCAGCTTCGAGTTTGGGCTGAAGCCAGTCCTGTTTGACTGACGGTAAGCTGGAGTTGTTCGACAGCATTGAGATATCGCTCCGTTTCCCGATGAGGTTCGATCCCTTTGAATCGATCGTATTCCTGAACTACAGCGGGCAAATTGTGGAAGTAGAAATCACGCCAAGGAATATAAGTAAAATCGAACATCGCAACTGCAAAGCTGATCGCGGCGATAATTGCCATCAATCGATCGAACCACAAGTTTTTGCGAGTAACTGGTGAAAACACTAAAAGACTTTAGAAAGTGTGCGAATCATGACACTCATTTTAGGGTATTTTGGCTATAGTTATCGGAAAATCACGGATTTTACTTCACATGGCGATTATGCAAGATTTTAGCTGGAACAAGCTCCAGAATGGCTCAGATATTCGTGGTGTTGCCATTCAGGGTGTTCCTAATGAAAATGTTAATCTTACCCCTGAAATTGCCGAAATTCTAGGAAAATCTTTTGCAACTTGGCTATCACAAAGAATTAATAAGCCTACTGATAAATTGACAATTGGAGTAGGTCGAGACAGTAGACTATCTGGCCCGATCATTATGGATGCTGTCATGGATGGGATTACCGCTGTTGGTAGTTATGTCAATGATTTTGAAATGGCTTCAACTCCAGCGATGTTTATGAGTACAATCACATCTGGATTTGAGTGTGATGGCGCGATTATGCTCACAGCTAGTCACTTACCATTCAATCGGAACGGATTAAAATTTTTCACAAGAGCAGGTGGTTTAGAAAAGCAAGATATTTCTACTATTCTCACTTTGGCAGCTAGCAATAAGTTTATACCCGCTCCATTAAAAGGTGCTATTACTAACCGTGATTTCATGTCAGTATATGCCAATCAGTTTGTCAATCAAATCAGGTCGGCTGTTAATCATCCCACTAGTTTTGAACAACCTTTGGCGGGTCTAAAAATAATTGTGGATGCGGGCAATGGTGCAGGTGGCTTTTATGCCGATCGAGTACTACAGCCTTTAGGTGCAGATACCACTGGAAGCCAGTTTCTAGAGCCAGATGGGACATTTCCCAACCATGTTCCCAACCCTGAAGATCCAGAGGCAATGGCGGCAATCTGCCAAGCAGTGATCGCTCACAAAGCTGATTTTGGGATTATTTTCGATACAGATGTCGATCGATCGGCGGCGGTAGATAGCACAGGCAAAGAACTTAATCGCAATCGATTAATTGGCTTAATTAGTGCGATCGTTTTACAAGAGCACCCGCATTCAACAATTGTCACTGATTCGATTACTTCTGATGGATTGACTCAGTTTATTCAGCAAGATCTGGGTGGCATCCACCATCGATTTAAACGTGGCTATAAAAATGTAATCAATGAGTCTATTCGACTTAATCAAATCGGACAAGAATCATGGTTGGCGATCGAGACTTCTGGACATGCAGCCATGCAAGAAAATCACTTTCTCGATGATGGAGCATATCTAGTTAGTAAGCTATTGATCGAGTTGGCTAAATCAAGGTTATCAGGCAAAAGATTGACAGATCTAATCGCTAATTTACAAGAGCCAGTTGAGAGCAAAGAGCTACGAATTAAGATTAATGCCGATGATTTTCAAGGAATTGGCAATCAAGTCATCACCCAAATGCAAGCATTTGCATCAAGCCAGACAGACTGGAAAATTGTTCCCAACAACTATGAAGGAGTGCGAGTTTCTTGTACATCTGACAGGGAAGATGGTTGGTTTTTATTGCGCTTATCCTTGCACGATCCAGTCATTCCGGTGAATATTGAATCGAATATATCAGGTGGTGTCGATCGAATTAAGCAAAGACTGCTATCCTTTTTAAAAACCCAAGCTGCTCTCGATTTAGCTGCATTTTAGAGCGAGCATAGAATCGCCTCGACGATCCCAACGGCGGAAGAACCGAAAAATAACCAGCAACCAAGCCAAAGAGATGTTAGATTTTTAGATAGCTGATTTAAAATTTTGCTGTTTTGGGAGCGTAGTATAATGATCGTAGTTTTTAACCTGGCACTATTTGCCCTGGTGTTGTTATCGTTCGTGATGATCGTCGGTGTGCCTGTTGCTTACGCAGCACCACAAAGTTGGGATCGATCGAAAAAACTCCTGTTCGTCGGTTCAGGAGCTTGGGGACTGTTAGTAGTCGTCGTTGGTGTCTTGAACTTCTTGGTAGTTTAGATTGCCAATCCTCTCGATCGGTTGTTAGGATGACGATACTGTCTAAATTGCAGCCGATCTATAATTCTTTCTCCATTCCCACACTCCCCAATGGCAACTTTTGAAGGTACTCTAGTTTGTGACAATTCGCTCCGGTTTGCGA
The DNA here is from genome assembly GCA_949127675.1 of Synechococcales cyanobacterium PMM_0072. Classification (GTDB taxonomy): domain Bacteria; phylum Cyanobacteriota; class Cyanobacteriia; order Cyanobacteriales; family Chamaesiphonaceae; genus Chamaesiphon. Next base: position 938 of record CASBPY010000009.1, on the reverse strand, counting down.
TCGTAGTCGGTCGATTTAATGATCTCGTTACTAATAAACTGCTAGAAAGCTGTCAGGACTGCCTCAAACGTCACGGAATTGATGTTGACCCCAATGGAACCCAAGTAGACTATGTGTGGGTTCCAGGCTGCTTTGAGGTGCCACTGGTAGCCAAGAAACTTGCTTATTCCGATCGATATGATGCGATTATTTGTCTAGGTGCCGTAATTCGCGGTGATACGCCTCATTTTGATTATGTCTCTGCGGAGGTTTCTAAAGGGATTGCTGCCGTTGCGTTCCAAAGTGGTACACCTGTTGTCTTTGGCGTACTCACTGTCGATACGATGACTCAAGCCCTAGAACGTGCGGGAATCAAGGGTAATCATGGTTGGGGTTATGCCTTAAATGCGATCGAAATGGCAACTCTGATGAAGACATTACCCGCGACAAAAAGAGATAGCTAAAATATTATTAGCACCTTACAATAATTTCTGAGCTAGAATTTGCAATGACGGCATCTGAAAGTCTACGGAAAATTGCAGGAAGTGGTCGATCAATTCCTCCAGTCTTATTGCAGCGGGCGCAGGAATTGCATAAACAACAAACACCAACAGAACAGATTTTGTGGGAGTGCTTACGAAATCGTCGTTTTCTCAATGCTAAATTTCGTAGACAACATAATATTGGTCAATTTATTGTCGATTTTTATTGTCATAAGGCAAAGTTGATACTTGAATTAGATGGCGAAGTTCATAACTTTCAAAAAATTGAAGATGCCAGCCGTGATGAATGGATGCAAGCACATGGATTGAGGGTGTTGAGATTTGGAAATAGTGAAGTACTCGATAATTTGGTAGAAGTTTTGGGTGTGATTGCCGAGGTACTAGAACCCTCACCCCTAGCCCCTCTCCCTCAGGGAGAGGGGCTAGGGGTGAGGGTTCTTTAACCCAGTTCACAAT
>CASBPY010000008.1 GCA_949127675.1 Synechococcales cyanobacterium PMM_0072 | reverse complement strand
GGGTAATAGTTCGATCGTCAGGTATAGATCGCCACGCTGTTGGGAAAAAGGACTGGGGCGACCTTTGCCTTTGACGCGAATCCGACTGCCCGATTTAGTCCCTGGGGGAATGCGAACGTTCACAGTATCATCGTCTAGCTGTAACCGCTTTTGCACGCCATGAAAGGCTTCTGAGAGGGAAAGGGCGATCGCGGCTTCGGTATCGGGTGCGGGTGCTTGGCTCCGAAATCCACCAAAATCTTCAGCCTGACGATAATTAGTGCGTCCGGCTTTGGCTCTGCCGCCCATGATGTCGTTGATGAAGTCATCAAAGTTGCTGTAGCCATTGAAGTCACTATCGCTGAATCCGGCTGAATTAGGGCTGGTCGATCGAGGTGGAACGCCTGCTCCTCCTTGCTTCCAGTGCTGTCCGAATTCGTCATATTTAGCGCGAGTTTCGGGATTTGAGATCACCTCGTTGGCTTCATTAATGTCTTTGAATTTCTCCTCAGCGGCGGGGTTGCCAGGATTGACATCAGGATGATGTTTGCGGGCAAGTTTGCGATATGCCCGCTTGATTTCTTCGGGAGTTGCGGTTTTGCTAACTCCCAGAATGGCGTAGTAGTCTTTAAAGTCGGTGACGGTGGGCATGAATAGATCTCGCTTCAATGTGTTTGGGCAAGAGGTCTAAATTAACTGTCTAAATCTGATTCTTCTTCATTCATGGTTAGTACCTCTTAAATTTAGGTTCAAAAATTAATTGTGTAGTGTAGTCGCTTGTGGGTACCCTAGCCCAGTCGGGTACCCACGAGGGGCACCGCTACAGATTCTTAGCTGACAAAATCAGCATCAACGACATCTTCACTGCCTTGTCCCCCTGATGGATTGGGGGGATTGGGAGTGCCTGACTTGGCATTTGCTTGAGCATAGACAGCACTACCAATCTGCATCAGAGCTTGTTGAAGATCGGTGGTGAAAGATCGCATTCCATCATAGTTGGATTTTTCGATTGCCGATTTCAGTTCGCCAACCAATTGTCGCGCCCGATCTTTATCTTCTTCCGATACCTGCCCATTTAACTCTTGCAGTTGTTTTTCGGCTTGATAAACGAGCGAGTCAGCATTATTTTTGGTATCAACTTGTTCGCGTCGTTGGCGATCCTCTGCGGAGTGAGTTTCGGCATCGCGCACCATCCGTTCGACATCGCCTTTATCGAGTGTGGAAGCCCCAGTAATGGCGATCGATTGTTCTTTACCACTCGCTTTATCTTTGGCTGTCACCGAGAGTAAGCCATTGGCATCAATGTCGAACATTACTTCGATTTGAGGCACACCACGGGGAGCTGGGGGAATACCACTGAGCTGGAATGTGCCCAAACTTTTGTTGTCGCTGACAAGTTGCCGTTCGCCTTGCAGCACATGAATTTCAACACTTGGTTGAGCATCCGCAGCAGTGGAAAATACCTCGGACTTCTTCACCGGAATGGTGGTGTTACGCGGAATAACTGTGGTCATCACATCGCCCATTGTCGCGACACCCAGGGATAGCGGCGTGACATCGAGCAGTACAACGTCTTTGACCTCGCCAGCTAGCACCCCGCCTTGAATTGCGGCTCCAATGGCGACCACTTCATCGGGATTTACGCCCTGATTGGGATCTTTTCCGGTAATCCGGCGGACGAGTTGCTGCACGGCAGGAATCCGGCTCGAACCGCCAACTAGGACGACTTCATCGAGATTGGCACTGATGAGATTGGCATCTTTTAAAGCTTGCTCGACGGGAATGCGGCAGCGATCGAATAAATCCCCACACATCTTCTCAAATTCTACCCGTGTTAAGGTTAATTCAATGTGCTTGGGGCCTTCACTATTTGCCGTAATAAAGGGGAGATTAATCGTTGCTTGGGTGGTATTCGAGAGTTCGATTTTCGCTTTTTCGGCGGCTTCCGTTAACCGTTGAAAGGCTTGTTTATCTTTCCGCAGATCGATATTTTCATTCTTCTGAAATTCCGCAGCAATCCAATCGACAATCTTTTTATCGAAATCATCACCACCTAAATGCGTATCCCCGCTGGTAGACTTGACTTCAAAAATCCCCTCACCTACTTCGAGCACCGAAACGTCAAACGTACCACCGCCTAAGTCAAATACTAGAATAGTTTCATTCCCCTTTTTATTCAAACCATAAGCCAGGGCTGCGGCTGTCGGCTCGTTAATAATTCGGAGTACTTCTAAACCAGCAATTTTACCCGCATCTTTAGTCGCTTGACGTTGCGAATCGTTGAAGTAAGCAGGAACGGTAATTACAGCTTGGGTAACTTTTTCACCCAGATATTTACTAGCATCATCAACTAGTTTTCGCAGCACTTGAACAGAAATTTCTTCTGGTGCAAACTGTTTTTTGAGTGACGGACAATCAATTTTGACATTGCCACTGTTATCGCGGATAATTTTGTAAGAAACTTGACCCGCTTCGTGGGTAATCTCGTCATATTTACGTCCGATAAACCGTTTGACTGAGTAGAATGTATTCTCAGGATTCGTAACCGCTTGTCGGCGAGCAATTTGCCCGACTAATTTGTCGCCTGTTTTAGTATAGGCAACTACTGAAGGCGTGATCCGTTGTCCTTCTGCATTGGCAATGACGATCGGTTGTCCGCCTTCCATTACTGCAATACAAGAGTTTGTTGTACCTAGATCTATTCCAACTACCTTTGCCATAATTTTTATGCCTAATTTAAGTTTTAATGTGTTAATTTTTGGTTTGGGAAAGCTTCGATTAATTACTGCGATCTAAATTTTGTAGAGACTATGTGCGTTACGCTCCGCAACAATACCTCCTGCAAAACTCTATTTACAAAATCTAATTAAGTCTGAATTGATACGTTGGGCTTAGTAAATTAAATTAATCGATGGTACTCGACCAGATGCGATCTTCTCACTCATATATTTGGGCATAAGGACGGTATTGATCGCATGAATAATACCGTTAGTAGCGTAGATATCGGCTTGGATAATATCAAACCCATTCACTTTAATCTCACCATCATCGGTATAGATAGTTAGCATCGAGCCTTCGACCGTTGGGTTTGAGTCGGCATCATACAACTCGCTAGCTAGTAAGCGTTGGGCGATAATATGGTAGGTTAAGAGTTTTTCTAATTCAGGCGGATTGTCGAGAAAAAATTCCATCGTACCTGAAGGTAGTTTTGAAAATGCTTCATTAGTCGGAGCAAACAGGGTAATGGTATTTGGTTCCATCAATCCTTGTAGTAAGCTAGCGCGATTAATCGCGGTAACTAAAGTTGTGAACCGACCATCATTCATGAGTGTATCTACAATGTCATTCATCAGTAATTTTCCTTAAAATATTTAGTTTTTAGTGGGATCTTCACCAATCTGAACGATTAATTTGCCAAAGTTATCCCCTTGGAATAGTCCCAAAAAAGCGTGGGGTGCATTCTCTAGTTTGTGTACAACATCTTCTTTGTACTTGAGTTTTCCGGCGTGTAACCACTGGGATATATCGTGGAGAAACTCAGCTTGACGTGGTTGATAATCACCCACCAAGAATCCTTTAATCAGCGCACGCTTAATTAATAACGGCATCAAATTTGGCCCAGGTGGTAAAGTTTCAGCATTATATTGAGAGATTAAACCCACCAATGGAATTCTGGCTCCCAGATTAATCTGTTGCAATACTGCTTCGAGAATTGGCCCTGCTGTGTGATCGACGTAGATATCGATCCCGTCAGGACAAGCCGCTTTTAAGGCTGAATTCAAGTCTTGAGTGCGGCGATTAATACAAGCATCAAAACCCAATTCATCGACCACATAAGCACATTTTTCATCACTACCAGCAATGCCGACCGCTCGGCAACCCTTGATTTTGGCAATTTGACCGACGATCGCACCCACCGCACCAGAAGCAGCAGAAACCACGACAGTCTCCCCTGGCTGAGGTTTGCCGATATCTAGGAGGGCAAAATAGGCGGTCATCCCAGGCATTCCCGCAATGCCTAATGCGGCAGAAATCGGTAATTGCTTGGGGTCGAGTCTGCGGAGGGTTTCGGCTTTAGCGATCGCGTAACTTTCCCAACCGTCATACCCCACTACAAAGTCACACGCTGAAAATTTGGGGTTATTTGATTTCACCACTTGGCTGACGGTGCTACCCACCATGACTGAGCCTAATGCGACTGGAGTTGCGTATGACTCTCGGTTGCTCATTCGTCCGCGCATATACGGGTCGAGGGACAGATAAATGGTGCGGTTGAGGACTTCACCAGCCGCTAGTTCGGGAATGGCTGTTTCAACTAGGGAAAAATCATTTTCTGTTGGTGCCCCAATTGGGTAACTTTTGAGTAAAATCTGTTGGTTGACTGGCATATGTATCCGCCTGCTAAGTATTGCGTTTAGGGATAGAGGGCATCCCTACAGATTGAATTACACGATCGATATTTAACCTGTAGGCAAACCCTATCTTGTGGCTAAATCCTAACTCTGCACGATCGGTGTATCCACTAAATGTTCGACAATAAACCACGTTTGCAGTTCGTTAGTTCGCAGTACATCACTCATGAGGAGATCGTTTGTGCCACCATCTTTATTAATGGCAGTATGATCGATCGCTTCGCGGACTTCCGCGACGATCAGTTCGTGTGCTTCGAGCAGTCGCGATAGCATGGCGGGAACTTCTTCGACTCCATTGGGCGGACGAGGAATTTTAGTAATTTCAGCAACATGACGCGGATCGGCAATTGCCACGCCACCCAAGGTTTGCACCCGTTCGCCGACTAAATCAATCAGTACCAATTGCTCGTTAGCGTGTTTATCCAGCAACAGGTGCAACTGATAAAAAGTTGGCCCCCGCATCAGCCAATGATGTTTTTTGTACAGACTGTAGAGAATCATGCTATCCGCTAGAATCTGGTTGAGATATTCGCAGCTTTCCGAACGGGCAACTGATGCGAGGGCGATTGGTAAATTTCGCTGTGTCCCAAACTTCTGAATCTCAACTCCATGTTGATGTAAGAGGGGCTGACTGCCCATCTCATGCTTCTTTCTTTCTTTAGTTTGCATCTGATTGAATTTCCTAGTTGTAGAAAGATAATTTACGTGATTGTCACCCTTGACTCTGCACAGCAGAGCATCCGCCAACGATGATCGATCCAGATCTAATGAGGGTAATCCGGTCATTTTAAAACCAGAACTGAGCAAACGATCTCGCTTACTTCCTAGTGTGAAAGACCACTGTTCGATTTAGTGTATGAATTGATTGATTACGATACAAATTGCAATTAAAAAGATTAAAAAATTAGTGAGACGATTCCCTGCGGGACGGCAGAGCCGAACGCCAATTTTCACTCAATTAGTTCGCTGGTCATTTTTGTCGAACTGGATTGATCGATATCTACTCATTTTGGTAGAGCTACCAAAAATTATAATCTTCCGATTGAAAGATACAATTTATTATCAACAAATAGAGGATGTTAGCATAGCCAGTTCTAGAGGTTAAAGCAAAAGCATGACAACATCAACGCAATATCGCTCGGCATCAAATCTACATGGAATTATTACTCCATCAACTGAAATACAGTATCGTTCTGAATTAAATCCACCAGAAAATATCACGCCATCGATCGGTACGGTCATTAATGCCATACCTTTGTCCTTATTTGTGATTGGACTTTATTTCGGCGTAATAAATATCTGAATCTATGGTTCGATTGATAGATATAGGCAGTTTTATATTTCTATCGATCGGTTTGGACTGAAGGCATCGACTAAGCAATCGAAGTAGCCACCGATCTCCAGATTAAACCTCAAGATCGCAATCTCTAATATTCCAAAATTCTATCGAAATAAAGTCGGTGCTGCCGTATGTAACAGCGACAATACACCATCAGCAATTAACTGAACAGCGATCGCAAGAATAAAGAACCCCAGGACTCGATTTAAAGCTCCAAAGCCATTACTGCCAAGGATGGAAAACAGTGACTCGCCGAGTACGAGACAGGCATAAAGCAGCCCGCCGAAGCAGACAATACCAATGGAACAGCCCAAATACCCACTCCAGTGCGTGATATTCGTTGCTAATCCAATCACTACACCGATCGATCCTGGCCCTGCAATCAGCGGCACAGCCATCGGTGCGAACGAAATATCCTCTTGCTTCAATCCCGCCTGATGTTCGGAATTAGTCAACCGATGCTTGCTCGTAACCATTTCCCAAGCGGCTTGAGCGACTAGCAAGCCGCCAGCAATTCGCAGGACATTCAGGGAAATACCGAAGAACTCCAGGACGATGCGACCTGCAATCAAAAATACCACCAAGACAAGGATGACGTTAATGGCAATGCGGCGAGCTTGCTGTCTGCGTTCGGCGCGGCTATCTGTTGCGGTGAGACTATAAAAAATGGGTACTGCACCGATCGGATTAGCGATGGGAAATAGGGCAACAAAAGTGCCAACGGCATAGGCTAAAATCGATTGCACCATATTGTCCTGAAGATTGCCGAAGTTTGTACCTAATTTTTAGATGACTTATTCCACAATTTTAAACACTCAAACCAAACCAAACTAATCGCACCACCACCTAGACAGATTGCCAGATCGATTGGGTGTAAATAAGAAAAGCTAAACAATTGCCGCAAGAACGGCACATACAACACAAGTACCAGGAAAACTAGTCCGCCACCAACCACCCACCACAACGCAGCATTAGGCGATCGCAGTACTTTGAGACTAAGGCGTGATGAAGAACGTTCGCTGATAATTAAGCCTAAATTCGCTAAAATTAAGGTAGTAAATGTTAAGGCACGCGCATCTAATTCACCCAATCCTCGATCGAGTGCCGTCACGAAAATTACTAGCACGATCGCTAAAATTCCCAGCCCTTGCAATACAGCCAAACCGATTGTTTTGCGACCAAATAATGGCTCATGAGGATTGCGTGGTGGACGATTCATCACATTAGCTTCAGCGGGTTCGGCTTCAAACACAATCGAACAAGCCGGATCGATAATTAAATGGAGAAAGGCAATATGCACGGGCAACAATACTAAGGGTAATTTAAACAAAACTGGAATCATCGACATCCCCGCAATCGGTAGATGAATTGCGAGTAAATATCCCATCGCTTTACGCAGATTATCAAAAATTTGTCGTCCGAGTTTGACTGCTTGGACGATCGAAGAAAAATCATCATCCAATAGTACCAACGCCGCCGATTCCCGCGCCACATCCGTACCGCGTCCCCCCATTGCAATCCCAATTTGAGCAGCTTTGAGTGCGGGGGCATCATTTACCCCATCCCCCGTCATCGCGACGACTTCACCCTTGGATTGTAAAGCATTGACGAGCCGCAATTTTTGTTCGGGAACAGCGCGGGCGAAGATATTCGTAGTTTCAATTCGTTGCTGGAGTTCGGTATCGCTCATGCGATCAAGTTCCGCTCCAGTAATAATATTATCGATTTCCAGCAAGCCGATTTGTCTGGCGATCGTTTGCGCTGTACCTGGATAATCCCCCGTAATCATCACCACGCGCACGCCAGCGGTATGACATTCTTGAATCGCCGCCGCTACAGTTGGACGCACAGGATCGGAAAGTCCGACTAAGCCGAGAAATTGAAACGGAAAATCATGCTGCTTGTCTGGTAAATGTTCGGGATTCAGGGATGGATGGGGTGGTAAAAATGGCGGTGGCGCACCCATCAGAGCCGCTCTAGCCACGCCCAATACTCGTAAGCCTAGATTTGCCATTTCGCCGACTTGGGTGGCAAGGATTTGCTGCTGTGGGGGTGTGAAGTGACAGAGATCGGCGATCGCTTCTGGTGCGCCTTTGGCAGCGATTTCATACTGTTTCCCGTCAGCGGATTGCCACACATGGGACATAGCGAGGAGATCCGGCGCGAGTGGATATTCGCGCAATAGTTGCCAATCCTCGTGTAAATGTTCGGTATCGGCTAAATATCGATCGCCCAATTGCTTGAACGCTTTCTCCATCGGATCGAAGGGATCTCTTTGGCTGGCAAGAATGCAGTATTCGACTAATTCGTGAACTTCTTCGGGCAATGGCTCGCGTGAATGCTGTCCCAAATCGTAAGGTTGAGAATTGGGGTGATGGGGTAATAACTGCTGCACCGCCATCTGATTCAGCGTCAGGGTTCCAGTTTTATCAACACATAATACCGTCGCCGAACCCAAGGTTTCCACTGCTGAAGATTTACGCGCTAGGACATGGTGTTGGGAAATCCGCCAAGCTCCGAGAGCGAGGAAGATCGTGACAACTACTGGAAATTCATTCGGCAAAATTGCCATCGCCAGGGTAATGCCCGCCAGGATGCCCTTGAGCCAATCATTGGTCGTCACTCCATAAATAATCACGATCGCCACGCACAACGCCAAAGCGATGCCAAATAAGCGACTGACTAACCGATTCATTTCCCGCTGCAACGGGGTTGTTTCGACCTTCACCTGTTGTAAAGCCTTGCCAATCTTACCCATTTCCGTCTGGGTACCGATAGATTGAACTTCGACAATTCCTTGCCCCTGCACCACCAATGTCCCTGAATAGACAAACGGCAAGCCCTCACCCCCTGGACGCGCCATTTCTACCTTGCCATCAGCGGCAATCTTGCGAACGGTGAGAGATTCCCCTGTTAATAAGGATTCATCGGTGGAAAGGTTACTACAAGACAAGACAATCCCATCCGCAGGCACCCGATCTCCTTCTGCCAGTACTAAGATATCCCCCCGCACGACTTCCCGCCCCGCAATGCGTTTGCGTTGTCCATCTCGAATCACCAGAGCGCGGGGACTAGAAAGATCCCGCAAAGCTTCGAGCGCGTGTTCGGTTTTGCCTTCTTGATAGAGGCTAATTCCGGTGATGAACAAGACGAAACCCACTAGGATTAAGGCTTCCTGGATGTCGCCCAAAATCCAATAGACGATCCCGCCGCCGACGAGGAGTAGGAAGATCGGATCTTTAATCGCCTCCCACGCGATCAACCACAACTTGCGCGATTGAGATGAAGGTAATTCGTTATAGCCTTCTTGTTTGAGTCGATCGAGCGCATCTCGATCTGATAAGCCAGCTACTGTATTAAGATCGATCGGCGCAACCATCATCTTATTTCTCCTGTGAAACATCAAAAATAGGTCTATCTTACCTACTGGATATTTTGATGGACTACTGTTTAAGTTAGTGTATGAATTGATTGATTACGAAATGAATTGTAATCAAAAAGCGTTATGTTCGAGTTGTCGATCGGATCGACCTTGGTTGCTGGGTGGTTGAATAGTGTTAATTGGATCGATCGTCCAAAGGTTTTAGGGTAGACGATCCCAGAATTTGACACGGGATGCGGACTCTACTTGGCGTTAAATATCTCCCTAATATAATGCCCCGCTAATATGCGAAAGCTAACAACGCATAATCTTCGATACTTGGGCTGGAATGCTCGAACGACTCATCGCCCTTGTAAGCTCGATTCTTAGATGTTGTGGGATCGATTCGTCAAGGCGACGCTGCGCCAACGAATTTGGCGACTATCGATCGACAACAATTTCAAGTGACTATTCTTGATAATCGCTAAGAAGAATTGGCTCCTTATCTGGAACTCTCACGATAATTTCGATCGTGCCACCCAAAGCATTCACAACCGATCTCAGCGTATTTAATTCCAAATTTTGTCTGCGTTCTAATTTAGATACTGCTGGCTGCTGTACATCCAATCTTTCCGCCAACTCTGCTTGAGACAAACCAAGTTTTTCACGTAGATGTCTAAGCGTCAATTCTTCAAGCCGAATCTGAGAAGCTCTTACTTCGATCGCTTCTTGTCGCTCCCTCGGCAACGCATTCAATTCTTCAGCTAGAGTAGTATATTTTTTCATCAGTTTTCCTCCTCAAGTGTCTCCAGATATTCTTCGTCTTGAAACCCTTGTTCCTGTTGATAAAACCAGATTCTAAACTCTGGATCGAAGATGACATCCCATTTCATACATCAAGTATATTCCACAAATAGAATATTAGCACAATCTTGGTACTCGATTCCGCAAGCGGAGGCTTTGCCAACGGCTAGGGGTTTGATTTCGATGTTATTGGAGCGATTCTCGTTCCGAGAGGCTACGCCAACGACTGCAATTTATCGGCACGATCTCAATCCGGTAATTTCATCGATCGGTAAATAGAAAGGTCAAATGATTGTTGGGTAGATAGTTTCATAAGTCTTGAGCGGCTAATAAAATCAGCTTTTTATAGGTTATTAATTACAGCATTTTTTGGGCTTATTTGATGAAGGTTCAAGATAAGTTAGCGTCAATGCTTCGATTTCAAACTCGTAAACACTAACCACAAACCCAGTATGCTGGCGGCTGCAAATAAACCATTGCTAAGAAGTAGCAATACCGAAGAAGATTGCTCGGTCGAGACGAACGCTGCACCAATAATTAATGCGCCAATGATTAATCCAGAAGTGAGCCGATTAGCAATATTTTCCAGTGTTGACAGTAGAGTGGCCAAATCCTGAAGATTTAGATTTAGACGAAATGTTTCATTGCTTAACTGGTCTAGTAAAAACTCGACTTGACGCGGTGCTTTTAGCGATAGCTGCTTTAACTCCAATCCAGTTTTGAGTAGCGATTGCAGGGGATTATTCCCGATTAACTGTTGTCGGAATATATCTGACATCAAGGGTCTCATTTCATCAGAAATGTTAACAGAATTATCAAATTGTCGCCCCGTTCCTTCTAGGTTTGCGATCGATTTTGCTAGCAAGCCAATATTACTTGGTAGTTGTAAATTATTGGATCGGGCAATTTGCAGAATATCCTGTAGTGCTGAACTCAGATCTAACTCCACTAAACTCAATCCATAGAACTTCTTCAATAGATTTTCATAATCGGTCTGAATTTGCCGCTTATTAATGGGTTGAGATGGATCGAGGGGAATTGCGAGTTGGATCGACGCTTGAGCGCAACGTTCGGCATCGAAATCGAATACAGCGAGCAGCAATTCTACCAGCGATTCCCGCAGATTGGGGTCGAGTGTTCCCATCATCCCACAGTCGAGAATCGCGACTCGACCATCTTGTAAAATGAACAAATTGCCAGGATGTGGATCGGCGTGGAAAAATCCATCTACCGCATATTGCTGCAAGAAGGCGCGAAAGATTTGGCGGGTGAGATCGTGCCGTTCTGCTTCAATATCTCCGTGGAAATTTTGTCCGTGAAGTTTTGCTGTGAGAATTGAGACACCATCTAACCACTCTAGTACCAAAATTTTGGCACTGCTTAACTCAGGGTAAACCTTCGTTACCGTAATCCGCTTGGGGTCGAACCACTTTCCTTTAGCTAGATTTTCTCGCAACTGCCTCGTAAAGCTGGCTTCCTGAGTAAAGTTGAGTTCATTGTGGAGAGATTGGGCGAATTCATCGGCTAACATCACCAGGTTAAAGCGTTTCCCAATTTCAGTCCCGGCAAGTTTGACAGCAATTCGTTTCAGAACTGCCATATCTTCCGCAACAGTAATCTCAATGCCGGGGCGTTGAATCTTTACGGCTACTGGCTGCCCATTTTTGAGCTGGGCGCGATGCACCTGAG
>CASBPY010000007.1 GCA_949127675.1 Synechococcales cyanobacterium PMM_0072 | reverse complement strand
GCATTAAAAGCGATCTTAATCTGTTCGCGATTCTGTTCGCCCATGCCGCCATGAAAGAATCCCAGCCGTTGGTTCGTATTGCCAATCGCTTGCGTAAGTTGCCGTTCTAAATAACTTTTGGTGTCCAAATATTCTGTGAAAATCAACAGACGGCGATCATTCCAAACAGCTTGCGGTTGTCCTAACTTCGGACACATATACTCCTTAATCCAAGCTACCAAATGCTGTACTTTGGCATCTGCCTGCTGCCGAGCATTCTGAGCAATATTCCCCATTTGGGCCAATAGTGCCAACTCTTGTGCCCCAATCTCTCGATTAGTCTGTTGGGTAGCTCTAGTCATCTGAGCATCTTCTTCGGCTTGAACTTCAGCTTCGCTTAGTTCGGCTCGATCGTCATCAGATCCGATCGACTGATATAGTAGGGGAAATTCTTGGATGTCCGATTGACGCTGTTTCTCTGCTTGCCTTTCGATCGAGGCTCGATGTACTTTCAACGTCCGTGCAAAAGCTTCGATCGACGAAAGTAACCGTTTTTGCAGAGAAGTAATCACCAGCTTGGCAGTATTTTGAGTAGACTTAGGCGCGTCCTTGAGTCGTTGCTCCCGACAGGTGCGATATTGCTGAAGCAGTTGGGCGAGAACCAATTCTGGAGCATCTACAGGTAAACCCTCGATCGCGATTGGGATAATTTTCCGCTGCGGGAAGTCTCGATCGCCAGTATCCCGCAAATCTTGCTTTAACCGCCTTACCATCACCGTCTCCAAGGCTTTTCGATGCCGATCCGGATCGAATACTCCCCGACAGAACCGTTGCGGATCGAGTATCTCTAGCAGGGCTGTGAAGCTGTTAGAGTGCCCATTATGAGGAGTCGCCGAGAGAAATAACTTATGTTCAAATCGGGGTGCTAATTCCCGCATAGTTTTGGTGAGTTGAGAATCGATCGCATACCGCGAACCACTCGCTGGTGCAGCATTATGCGCCTCATCCAAAATCAACATCGAACCAGGCGCAAAGTCATCTAACCAAACGCGCAACGGTGCCGCATAAGCTTCATCCCGGATCAAAGCATGAGAAATAATAAACCGATTGTGAGTAGCCCAAGGATTCACTCCATAGCCACGCTCCCGTCGCTTACTCGCAAAGAACTCGCGATCGATCACCTGAAATAGCAGCCCAAATCGGCTCTCCATCTCCTCTTGCCATTGACGCACCACCGACGGCGGACAAGCAATTACCACCCGCCGAATCTTCTGGCGCATAATCATTTCCCGCAAGATTAACCCCGCCTCGATCGTTTTCCCCAACCCCACATCGTCAGCAATAAACAGCGACACACGAGGCATCAACAAAGCCTTCCGCAATGGTTCCAACTGATACGCCTTAACTTCAATCCCTGCCCGATAAGGAGCCTGAAACAACTTGGGATTGGTAGAAGTAACGCAATTCCAGCGCAGCGTATGGAGATAAGCCGAGAAGTAGTGGGGTCGATCGAATCCCCGTTGAGCAACCTGCTCCCAAGTCGAATTTCCCAAAATCTCCGCATCGATCTCCCGCGCCCAAAAGACTTCTAATACTTGCCCTTGAGCATCATCATTCAAGCAAGCCAGCGACACCAATGTATCCCCTTGAGGATGAATCGGTGGTGTGACGGCTTCGACTAAATACTGACGGGCACGGACGTTAACGATCTGTCCGATTTTGGGGCTGGTAGCAGGCATAATGGGAGATGGATGCAATGTCCCACAATCTTATCCTAATTAGCGAAATAGCTCGTCTGTATCGTATGTGAATGCTAAATCCTGTTGTAAAAATGTTTGTTAAGTAGTCGATCAAAGAAGTAATATTGGTGACAATCGAGAGGCTGTGCCAACGGTTGGGTCGATCGCGTAAAAATAGATAAAAAGCATGGCAAATAACTTACCTAATGATAATTCACCTAATGATGATTTCAAAATATCAGAAAATAAGTTGAGAGAGTTTTTAGAATCTAGCCAAAAAGATTTTGATTATCAGAATCCAACCAACAATAATACCTGAGGAGCGAGTATTAAGGATCGAGAAATCATAGGTTTTATTGAACGAGTTGACAGAATCAGAGATTCGATGGAAGCAGAGAAACGTATAGATATCTCAGATCTAAATAGAGCTGTGGATAAAATTGAGAGCCTACATAGTATCAGTTAGGAAGACATAGCCAAGTTAATAGATCTAATTGAATTATCTTCATTCGCAAAGATCGATCAAACTTGTTCAAAGATTCAAATTTGCTTTTGCGATCCAGCTAGGTAATTCTGGCACATAGATAACAGTTTTATAGCTTTCAATCGTGGCTAAGATCTGATGTCCGGCATCTGTAGAATTATCATATAGAATTAGTTCATCAACTATTTTGACAGCTTTATTCAGATTAGCCAGACTACGTTCATAACGACGCAAAATATCTTTTCTAGCTACATCATGACCGCCCAATTTAACTCGATCCACCACTCGTAAAACATTCATATTAGGATTGTCGATCCCGATATACATCAGTACAACTAACCAGCCTCGACTTTTTGCTTCACGCATCAACTTAATGTAAGTGTTGCCAGCAAATGTAGTTTCGACAACAAAGCTAGATTCAGACTGAATATATTGCTGGGACAGAGTTAGAGCTTTTCTACCAGCCGTAATCGCCGCAGATGCTGGATTGCTCGGATTGAGTTCTCTGGCAATTGCATCGGGGTCAATTAATAGAATCGGTCGCTCGAACTGTTTAGTTAATGTTGATTTACCAGAGCCATTAGCTCCGGCAATTACTGTCAAAGTGGGCATATTCTAGAGAATTTCACCGATTATTTTTTCGCTACCATCTACCTGAACTTCAATCTCAAATTTCTGTCCATTGGCTTCTTCTCTAACTAATTTATGACCGAGCATATAGTGAATTGGCTCTCCCATCGCTTTGAACCGCGCAATATCTTCCGCAACTTGTTTTTGTCCCGCTGCTGCCATTTTTCTAGCTCGAATCTCGATATCTTCACCAGGAATGATATTGAAATCTGGATCTGTTTGAAGTTTGGTATAAGCCATAGTATTTTCTCTTTCAATTTATTATAAGAGGCGATCTAACTTACGCCGACAGCCGTAGGAATGCGATCGTACACTGCTTGATTCTCTGCTTGGGCGAGCCTGAGATCGTATCCTGCTTGTAAATTCAACCAAAATTGGGCACTGTTGCTGAAATAACGAGACAACCGAATCGCCGTATCTGCGCTAATGCCACGCTTGCCATTGATAATCTCACTCATGCGGGTTTGAGCCACACCGATATCCACACTGAGGCGATATGGGGTAATATTCATCGGTTCGAGGAAATCTAGCTTGAGAATTTCGCCAGGATGGATTATTGGTAAACGTTCGGTAATCATAGCTTGTGCCTTTTAGTGATAATCAACTATTTCAACATCGATCGCATTATTCTCATCCGTCCACACAAAACAGATGCGCCATTGGTCGTTAATCCTAATGCTATATTGACCGAATCTATCTCCTGATAGCTTCTCCAACCGATTTCCTGGTGGCGAACGCAAATCGTTAATCGAAGTGGCTGCATCGATTAGCAATAGTTTACGCAGATCCGTTCTCTGAATATCACCTGGATAATCGCGAGAGACCTCCCCATTAAAAATTTTCTCGGTTTCTTTGTTGAGGTAACTAACAATCATAATATTGCATTTCGATACTAATGTCAAACGATACTGTCGCGCAACGTTAATAATATCATATTCGATTAGATGATTTTGTCCGATCGACCAGAACTACCATTTTTAAAGTTTGCTCGAAGTCTCGATCGACTCACGCAACAATATTTTAGAATTGAGCATTATTCTATTAACACAAAGTAATTTTGATGTTTATCAAATGCAATACCCAACTTACGATCAATCCAGAAGAACACTCGCTTTCTCCCATACATATTTCTGAGGATGAATTGCTGATAAATATCCGATTCAGACTTACAAAAAGTTCCAGACAACTTAATCTCTCGATTTCTAGTATATGCTAGACACTCGATTCTGCAAGCTAATCGGATTGTCATGAAATCTACTTTGTCTTTTTTCATGCAACCGGATTTCTAGCCTCACTACTAATCGATCGATCGATTAAAATCCCCCAATATCGATATCAGGGGATTATCTCCATTCAACCAGTTATCAAATTATTGATAATCTCGATCGCAGTATCGACGGGAATAAACACCTTAGTCCGATAGTTGATAATCTCTGTAAAACAGCCCAAAGCCTTGAGCCAATCGATTTTATCGCTACCATAAACAGCCACTACTTCCAACCGATCTTCCCCCTTATAGTAGTTCCGCTGTAACTGCCATTGTCCCGCCGATGTCACCTCATTGCGTTCCCAAACTAGTTGGAAGATTTCATCGGCTGTCAGTTTAGACTCACCAGCAATGCCAAAATCTCGATACACCTTATCGATTTTCAGCTTGTCGATTTCTCGTCCTAGCAGCAACCGACCATCATTAGTTTGAAGTCGATAGACGCGCGGACTTCCTGGTAATTGTCCCCAGATTGGCAGCAACAAGCCACAGCACAGGTAGATCCGTTCCCGCTCGAACTCAGGAGCCAAATTGAGCAGTTGCTGCCACTGTCGCCAGTACTGGCTAGTAGGAATCTCTGGAATCCAGACCTTATCGAAGTCCGGTTTATCTAACCGTTGATAGGTTTTGGGATAACTGGGGTGATAGAGGGTGACTATATCGACAATATTGCCACGGTGGGTGTGCTGGTCGGTAACATGAGCGATCGCCAAATTTCCATTTTTAATGTGACGGTAATAGCGGAAACCAGATTGGAGAGCGGCTTGTTGAGCGCGTTCGACCGATATCTGCTTTGGTTTATTCAGTTTATCAATTGCATAACAGATCGTTTCACCCCCAGAAGAATGGGTACTCAATAATTGGGTATCGACCACCTCAAATCCACCCTCCGCCCAAATTGTCTGTACCCCGCGCTCGAATGTACCATTAGCTTTAGCTTGGGCAATCCGATCTAGAATCCGCTGCTCAAAGTCGGCGAATAACCGATTTTGGAGGTCGATTTTGAGAGCTAAGAGCCGATTGAGGAAGGTGTTCATCTTGGGCAGATTGTCGGATAAATTCCCGTCCTTATTCAAGAGTTTGAGTCCGGTATATTCGGCAAATTCTGCTGGTGAAATTCCATCGATTCCTTGCGCGTTCATGTCGGCGAAGAACTCTGCCAGGGCTGACTTAGCATAGGGGCTGGTGAAGTCGAGAATGCCGCGAAATAGCCCATTATTACCCGTGTTGCGTTGTCCCTTAGTGATAGCACCTAGCGAACTGAGGCGGCTGGCAATCGTCGCTGTAAACCGCAATTCTCCTTTGACATCGCTGGTGAGCAAGACGATTTCTGGCGGTTGGGCTTGATTGCTACGGTGCGATCTGCCGACCCCCTGACAAGCAACTATCGGCTCGAAGCCAGCCTCAACTAAATAGTGTCTTCGTAACTGTTGGTTGCTACAGGCGAGATCGGCATGATAACTGCGTCCGGTACCCCCCGCAGCCGAGAAAATCAGCACTCGTTTCTCACCAGATTGGAAGGCAGCGGTTTCGGCAAGATTACTCGCACCAGGACGTTGAGACAGTTGATACCGCCCATCCTCTAGGATAGTCCGCTGACTGCGCCCTGTAATTTCTGCGACCTGGTGATGACCAAAATGCCAATTAATCTGGTCTAACAGTCCGTTCACAGGGGGCAATACCGACATCCGCTCGATCAGTCCATCTCGCAGTGCTAATGCCTCTTGGGAGACGATGGGATTACCTTCGGGGTCGGTCATCAACTCGCTTTTAGTGGTACCGCTATCGTCTACATAGGTTTGGTAGAGATTGATGGGGAAGGAGTTGATCAAATAGTCGATGATGTTTTCTCTGGGGGTGAAATCGACAGCCCGCATATCTCCCCACTTACTGGTGGGAATATCGGCTAACTTGCGATTCATTAGAGCCTCATTAGTAGAAACAATTTGAATCACACAAGAACGACCTTCAGCCAGATCCCGTTCGATTCCATCGATTAAAGTGGTAGCTTTGGCAGCACATAATAGGGCATTAAAGAAGCGTTGTTTGGCAGACTCAAATTGACTGCTGACCGCAGCTTTAGCTCTGCCATTGGTACATTTACCACTCTCATTTTCCAATCCGATCGATCGGAGGACTTCATCGATTTGGTGGTGGATATAGACGAAGGCTTGAGCATAGGTATCCCAAATTTCTCGCTGTGCTAGCGTTAGTTTATGAACGACCGTTTCAAACTTTACCCCCTCAAAACTCAGCGTCCTAGCAACGTAGATCCCCAATCGCTTCAGATCTTGAGCTACTAACTCTAGCGCAGATGTACCGGAGGCTTCCATCTCACTGATAAACGCCGCTCTGGAGGCAAAGGGGAAAGCTTTAGTCTGCCACAATCCCATCCGTTGGTAATAGCTGAGGCTCGAAACCTTAGCCGCACCTGTCGCACTGAGATATGTGACTCTAGCATTGGCTAAATGGTTAATTAATTGGGTACCAGCCAACGCTTGAGCAGAAGCTTTGGTTTGTCCCCGTTCTCCATCGTCACCCGCTGCATTTCCTAGCATATGCGCCTCATCAAAACAGATTGCCCCATCCCAATCCTCGCCCACCCAGTCGATAATCTGGTCTACTCTGGATTTCTTATTGCCCTTAGCTGGACTCCGCAACCCGCCATAGGTGACGAATAGGATGCCTTCAGCTAGACAGATAGATTCGCCCTGCTTGAATTTGGAT
>CASBPY010000006.1 GCA_949127675.1 Synechococcales cyanobacterium PMM_0072 | reverse complement strand
GAGTGGGTAGATCCCCGCCCCCACTCTTAAACCATCATCAGATCCTGTTTCTCGCTAGCATCCTGAGCCTTTGGCTCAACGGGATTGAGATAGAAATCAGACAACAGCGCAAACAGATCTCTGTCTGGCGTATCATTCGGAACGACACCTTCAGGCAACGCCAAAATCTGATCCGCGATATTCAGATAATAATCACAGACATATTCCAACGAAGGATCGGATTCGGCCATTTCAAACAGGGTTTTGCCCTTGACACGAGAGATCCGAATATCTTCAATCAATGGTAATACTTCTAACACAGGCATCGGCACTGTCTCGATGTACTTATCGATTAAGTCCCGCTTGGAAGTCCGATTTCCAATCAAACCAGCTAAACGTAAAGGATGCGTCCGCGCTTTTTCTCGTACCGATGCGGCAATCCGATTGGCAGCAAATAAAGCATCAAAACCATTGTCAGTCACAATCAAACAGTAGTCAGCGTAGTTTAGAGGTGCAGCAAAACCACCGCACACCACATCGCCAAGTACATCGAATAAAATAATGTCGTACTCGTCAAAAGCATTTAATTCTTTGAGCAGCTTAACTGTCTCTCCTACTACATATCCACCACAACCAGCACCAGCGGGAGGCCCACCAGCTTCGACGCAATCTACGCCACCAAAACCTTTGTAAATAACATCTTCAGGCCAGACATCTTCGTAGTGATAGTCTTTTTCTTGAAGTGTATCAATGATCGTCGGAATCAAAAACCCTGTCAGGGTGAAGGTACTATCGTGCTTGGGATCGCAACCGATTTGTAGTACTTTTTTGCCGCGTTTTGCTAAAGCGACTGAGATGTTGCAACTAGTGGTGGATTTACCAATCCCACCTTTGCCATATACTGCCAGTTTCACGCTCTGCTAGTCTCCAATACGTTGTGTGAATGTCAAACGAGAACTAATTTCTATAATAATTTCTGCTACGTCTAGCATTATTAACTAAGTTTTGGTAAATGGGGGCGAAAGTTTACAATTCGATCTGGATGTTAAATTGCTTCATAAATTTGATGATTTGCTTAACATTTAGATACTTTACAAAAATTAGTTAAGTATTGCGATCGTATATCGCAAAATGTAAGATATTAAGTCCGATCAATCTAAGCGTAATATTGTGATTTCTGTTGAGTACGTGCTAGCCGAGCCAGAATTTAGACCACTCAGAGCTATAGACAGAGCGGCGGCTCTAGATGTCAAGGCTTATTTGCCATCTATCCCTACCCCTAATTTTCTGGAGTCTTTACAAGCAATTCGGGCTGATTTCTTACATGAATATCCCACAGGTAATCTATATATTAATGGTAAGCAAGTAACGGAAAAGTTATCGATCGAATTACTACAGCAACACGAATCACAGTTACGATTCTTCATCCTGGCACCAGGTGAGCAAAAAATCATCAATGCTGGTTTCAAGGTGGGTTTGAGTACAGATCAGCCCGATAAAATCGCTACGATGCTAGTCTGTCCCCGCAGTGGCTTGGCGTGCAAAAATTCGATTACAGTGATTAATGGCCCTGGTATCGTTGATGAACACTATCCCGATTGGGTGGGTGTGGGGCTAATCAATCATGGTCGGGATCTACATCTATTTAGTCACGGTGCGAGAATCGCTCAGGTGATGTTTCTAGAGGTCTGTATCGCCCAAGAGCGGGTGGTAGATAAGTTAACGACTATCGGTGAACGGAAGGGTGGATTTGGGCATACGGGAGTGTAACGAGAACCCGTGGGGACTCAAAGATCTATGCTGATCAATAACAATAGAAAAATATTTCTAATTTCACTAATTCATGAATATTGTTGATAAAACATACTTAGAAATTCTCGATCGAATCCTCACCGAAGGAACGCGAGAAACTAACCGTACCGGAACCGATACAGTCTCATTATTTGGATTGAGTTATCGACTACCTGTATCTGTAGAAGCTTTCCCAATTTTGACTCACAAAAAAATTCAATGGCGGAGTTTAGTTACTGAAATGATTTGGTATCTATCCGGCGAACCACATATTCGCAATCTCCAAAAGCATACTAAAATCTGGGATGCGTGGAGTGATGCTGACGGTAATCTCGAAACTGCCTATGGTCGGTTTTGGCGATACTATCCAGTTCCCGATTACACTGCTCCAATTCGGCGCGATCAGAGCAACTATCTCTGTGATGGTGAATCATTGGTTAATCTAACTGATAGTAAATATCGACATAATCTAGTTATCGATGCTGAAAAGAATATTGTCTTGCCCTGTTTCGATCAATTAAGATGGGCAATTGATGAGCTAAAACGTAATCCTCGATCGCGTAGACTACATATCACTGCTTGGTACCCTCCCAATGCAACCGTCAGTAAATTGCCGCCTTGTCATCATAGTTTTACGTTAAATTATCAGGGTGGAAAGTTAAACTTGCATCTACAACAACGATCATCAGATCATTGTGTGGGAAATCCGTTTAATCTCACTTGTTATTCATTACTATTATTACTAATTTGTCGGGAAGTTAATCTCACCTCAGGTGATTTTTATCATTCGATTACCGATGCTCATGTATATGTCGATCATATCGAACCTTATCAAGCAGCGAGTCGTGAAGCTTATGACTTACCCCAGCTAGATTTGAGTCAATTGGGCGATCGATCGATGTTTGAATTGACTTATGATGATATTGATCGGATTCAATTAGTCAATTATCAACACGGCGCGTTTATTAAATTACCTGTAGCAGTTTAGGCCAATAATATGACTCAGAAAATTCTAATTGCGGCGATCGATCGAGATGGTGGGATCGGCAAGGATGGATATATGCCCTGGCATTATCCCGCAGATCTCAAGCTCTTTATGAATCTGACGATGGGTAATACGATCGTCATGGGGCGAAAAACTTTTGATGGAATGTTCGATCGAGATAAACTACCATTAAAGGGTAGACAAAATATTATTGTCACATCAGCGGCTGCTGAATACAAAGATAAATTTGCAGACAAATATCCCACATCAGAACTAACTTTTACAACCGACCTGCATTGTAGCGATGTCGAATTAGCCAAAGACACCAAAATATTTTATTGCGGTGGAGCTAATCTATATCAGCAAGTTCTCGATCTAATTGACCTTGATATTATCTATCTTTCTCGCCTGGAAGAAAGCTATGATTGTGATACATTCTTTCCGCGAAATTCAGACTCGATCGATCAAGACTTTGAGCCATATCTTCCCAAACAGTTTGAAAAGAGCTTCTCGGATAAAATGGCTGGACAAAAGCCATTCACTTTTCAAATTTACACTCCAAAGCAATTAATAATCTATTAGTAAAAGATTGGATTAAAACTAGCGAAGAATCTTTAAACCTAGCTGGTGGGCAGTGCCCACCCTACAGAACTACAGAACTTAGTATCATTAAATAGTGGATAGTGATAGCAATTCACCATCCACTATTCACTATTCACTATTCACCATCCACCAATTCATGTACGACATTTCTTCTCGCCCAACTTGGGACGAATATTTCATGATGCTGGCGAAGCTAACCGCCACTAGATCTACCTGTTTAGCCTTCCCTGTTGGTGCGGTAATTGTCAAAGATCGTCAAGTATTATCAACAGGATATAACGGCTCGCCATCTGGTTCGGCACATTGTACTACCCAGGGCTATTGCTATCCTGAGGTGAGTGCTTGCAACGTCAGCAAAGCCCTGCCATCTCGATCGGTACATGCAGAAGCAAATGCAATCGCCCAAGCCGCCAAACACGGTATTGCGACGGGCGGAGCGAGTATTTATGTGACTCTAGAACCCTGTTTATCTTGTCTGAAAATCATCATTTCCGCAGGGATTCGGGAGGTGTTTTATGAGACTACTTTTAATAGTGGCGACAATCTCAAAGTTCGGGATTTCTTACTTCATGATAGCTCGATCGAACTGATCCCGATTCAAGTGTCTGAAGCTACTGCTATACGCTCGGCGGCGTTTTTACTAAATCCGACATCGGTTGAAACTGCTGGTTAGGAAACAAAAGAGGCTCTTAACATATCGCTCAACCACTAGGCAAAGCAACAAATCGAGAACCTCTTTCTGACTCAGAACACCTGAATCATCCCCAAACTAAGAAAGGGAATTGATCGTGTAGTCAAGTAAAGAATTGTACTCAACCAAAGCTTGAGCAGACATGTCACGAGGAGCACAACCGCGAGTACGAGCAAAGCGAAGAGCTTCAACGTAAGGAGCAGTAGGTAGATCTAAAGCGCGGTAAACTTCCCGGCCACCAGCAATACCCCACTCATCCAACGGACCAGTACCACCAACGATTAGGCAGTAGTTGATCAATCGCATGTAGTGTTTGATGTCGCGCAGGCACTTGTCTTTTTTAACTTGAGTTTCGTTAGCTTCACCAGCATTGTTCAAGTAGCCATACTTTTTGATGCAAGCATCATAAGCTTCTTTAGCTACGTTGTCCAAGTTAGCAGCTAGTTTCTCAGCAGCTTCCAACCGCGCTCCAGCACGTTGGATACTACCTTGGACTGATTCTAAATCGGAAGAGGATGGAAAACGACCAGCCGCGTCAGCAGCAGCGATTACTGTGGTAACTACAGATTTCATGTTCGGATAACTCCAGAAAAGTTTATTTTGATAGTTTGTTTCAATTCAGTCAGCAAGATAACGATTTCGCTCGTCTACTAGCTAAGTGCAGAGATCACGCGATCGAAATAAGATGCTGCTTCAGAAGTTAGTGCGGAACAGTCACCTTTAACGGAACCCATTTGGTTGAAGCGTTTGCCACCGTTTGCTTCGGTGTTGGTGTCGTTGATGTGTGCCAAGGATGCAGCTTTCATGATTTGAACTGCACGGATGGTGGAAGTTGTAGGAACTCCTAGTGCTGCGTAGGTTTCTTTCAAACCGTTTAAGCACCGATCGTCGAGTACGGATGCGTCACCTGCGAGGAGAGCATAAGTAACGTAGCGAAGGACGATTTCGGCGTCACGGAGACAAGCTGCCATGCGACGGTTAGGGTAGCAGTTACCACCAGCTTGAATCAGTCCTTGATTTTCGCAAATCATGCCGGATACTGCATCAGATACAGCGCAACTAGCGTTACTAGCGATCGCGTTTACTGCATCTAAGCGTTTGTTGCCTTCTGCGATGAAGCCTTTGAGGGCGTTTAGATCTGCACCACCGATGGCTGCGGTCTTAGCGTCTGCGGTAACAACCGCTCTGGAAAAAGAGTCAAGCATTGATGCTCTCCTAGTTAGTGTTTAACAATTGTGCTCATAGTAAACAATTTCTGCTTTTACTTCTCTGGTTATGAGAATCTTCGCAACAATCCTTAATAGTTGGGAGTTGGGGGTGCAGAGTTGGGAGGTAAGAAAGACCAGAATCGCAATATTTGCCTAGTTCTGAGCTTCAACTCTCCCAACTCCCAACTCCTCTAACCCTTACCTTCCCGCTTGGCTTGGATGATATGAAAAATAGATGGAGCTAGGGAGATGAACATAATTAAGAGCACAATCGGAATCAAATATTGGTCAATCTGTTCTGCTGGAATACTTTTACCTAAGAAATAACCTAACAGCGTCAAGCCAATCGCCCAGACGAATCCACCAACGACGTTGTAAGACATAAATGTCTTGTATCGCATTGCCGCGATCCCTGCCACAATTGGGGCAAATGTGCGGACAAATGGCATAAATCTAGCCAAGATAATTGCCGTTTTTCCTTGCTTGTCAAAAAAAGTTTCCGCAGCAATCAGATGTTTTTTCTTGAAAAACTTAGAGTCTTCTTT
>CASBPY010000005.1 GCA_949127675.1 Synechococcales cyanobacterium PMM_0072 | reverse complement strand
TAGTTAACGAACCCGATTCAAAATCGATAGGTAATACTGCACCGCCTGAGTCGGATTATCTGCTGCCATAATTGCTCTGACGATCGCCACTCCAGGCGCACCAGCTTGGAGTACATCATTAATATTACTACTATCGATACCACCGATCGCAAACCAAGGTACCGTCGCATTTTTGACTGCATACTGGACGTATTCAAGTCCGGCGGCTGCTTTGCCAGCTTTTGTGGGAGTCTCATAGACTGGTCCCACGCCGATATAGTCGGCACCTTCAACTAGTGCTAGAGCCATCTCCTCAGGGCTGGTGGTCGATCTACCCACGATCCGTTGCGATCCGAGGATTTGTCTAGCAAGGGCGACTGGAATGTCTTGTTGCCCCAAATGCACCCCATCTGCGTTGACAGCTAGCGCAATGTCCACTCGATCGTTCAGGATAAATAATGCGCCATACTTGTGACAAAGTTCGCACATTTGCTTGGCGATCGTCAATCGATCGACATCATTACTTTCTTTATCCCGATATTGCACCAAAGTTAATCCGCCTTGCAAAGCGGCTTCGACTCGTGGCAATAAGTCTGGAGCTGGAGCTGTAACCAGATACAACCTAGCAGTGGTGAGCAACTGGCGACGACGGTAAGCAAGTAAATTGCTCTCTAGTGTATATACCCGATACCGCATTTGTTTGCAGCCGCTACTCATGCTCGAAGAATACAGCTTGCTATATTCTTCTAGTACCCGCAAAGCTTCCTGTACCCGACAAAGATTGGCTTGGAGCAGTTGCTCAATCCCTGTGCGTTGCTCCTCCCGTGGATGAGTCAGGGCAGTGCCGACATCTCCCGCCGTGTCACGTGCAGCCCGAATTTCTGGCGTATGCCACATCCCCAAATCCTGGCGCATCTGCTTGCACTCATTCGCCATCCCTGGATCATTGAGTGCAAATCGACACCACTCTTCAATAATTCGCAATCCTTCTCTTGCTCGATCAAAATTAGCATCCAAAATTCGCCAGACAGCGGGTTGAATTGAGTTTGGTATGTCGAGCATAGAGTGGGGGAGGAGGAGACGAGGGGACTGGGAGACGGGGAGAATAGGAGACTGGAGGACTGGGGGACTGGGAGTAATAATAAGTTAACTATCCACTATTCACTATCCACTATTTCCTAACCTTTGCCAGTGCTTTTTCTAGATCTGCAAGAGAAGCGGCACCAGTGACGACTTCACCATTCATAATAAATGTAGGTGTACCATCTACGCCAACTCTACGACCGAGTTTAAAATCTTCGACGATGAAATTGTCAGCTAATTTACGATCGGCATCAAATTTTTTCAGATCTAGCTTTAAACTAGTAGCAATTTCGGTATAGAAAGCTTCGCTTAATTTAGCTTGGTTGGCAAACAGAGTGTCATGATATTCCCAGAATTTGCCCTGTTTATTTGCAGCCCAAGCTGCCCGCGCCGCAGGTAGAGCTTCGGGGTGAATTTGAGTTAGGGGAAAATGTTTATAAACTAGGGTGACTTTATCCTTATTTTTTGCCATAAACTCTTTCAGAGATTTATTAGCAGTCCCACAAAATGGGCATTGGAAGTCAGAGAATACTAGCATTACTATTTGTCGATCGCTAGCTCCCATTACTGGTGAATCACCGATTAGAGCTTTGGTATTTTTGCGAACTTGTTTAAGTGCTTCTAGTTGGGCTTGTTGTTGCTTCTTTTCTTGTTCAATCGTATATTTCTGGAGGATTTCTAGTAAGACCTCTGGATGTTTGCGAAGCACTTCTAGAACTTGTTTTTCTAGCTGAGGACTCACTTTTGTAGATTGAGCAAGTAATGTTTGACTAGGTAGTATTGCTGACCTATTTAAATTAGTTACTCCATCTGTGGCTGGATTGGATTCCTTGGCGGAGCCTTCCTTTGGGGAAATCGATTGGGGTAAAGATGATATTGTTGCCAGTCTATTTGTTCCTGCTGTTTGAGTTGTTGCCCGTGCAGGTAAAGAACCTAAAAACAGCGATGACAATAGTAATGATAGAATCGGCAACCGACACAGATTGAGGAGGTTATTCATTACGAAGATCGGGGGGATTTAATTGTTTGTTTCGGTCTAGCCAAAGCCTGCCGAATATCTTAAAAAAAGTAAATATTAAAAAATGACAAGTTAGCCTTTGCTAGTCGATCGATATAAGTTATATTTACTATTCTTAACCAATACTTCCTAGTAGTAGCTAACTCATCTAAAGCTTATTTTTGGGTAGTAAATTTCATCGATCCTTTATAACCAGTAAGAACGGCAAGATCTTTCAAGCTTTTGGCACCTGGGACATTTTGACCATTGATTTCCCAAGTTGGGAACATCTGAATATTCTTAGTGCGGCAAAGTTCTCGCTGAGAATTTTCACCATCTTTTGCACACTCAACGTATGGTAGTTTAGCCGCTGCTGCCGCCCCGAAATAAGATTTTTGGCGTTGGCAGTGGGAGCACCAATAAGCACCGTAAAATTTAATATTCTGTGCTGCTAAATGTTCTGCAAAGGCAATCTCTGCCCTGCCTGAGACTGTTTCCACTTTTGCACCCAATGCGATCTTTCGACCATATCGACGCGGTTTGCTATCGGTGCTTGGAGCTAATTGTGAAACAACAGTATTCTGATGCACATGATCAGGAATTGACGGCTTGGCTTGAGCCACCGTCAAAGAAGCACCAACAGAACTGATTGCCATACCGATCGAGGTAATCGATTGAATTAATTGAGATTTTGTAAGCATTCGGTAAATTCGAGTGTTTTTTTAGCGATGCTAAAATATATAAACTATTTATGCCAATTGCACAAGTTATAAATTGCACAAATATCTAAAAACAGTCCAACCTGATTTAGAAAAAATTGATCGTAAAAGCTTACGA
Organism: Synechococcales cyanobacterium PMM_0072; assembly: GCA_949127675.1. Taxonomy (GTDB): domain Bacteria; phylum Cyanobacteriota; class Cyanobacteriia; order Cyanobacteriales; family Chamaesiphonaceae; genus Chamaesiphon. Next base: position 9,931 of record CASBPY010000005.1, on the reverse strand, counting down.
CTCTTGCGATCTAGCCACACAAATCGAGACTAATTATCTAGTAAATAATCGATCGTACTTAAATGCAGTGTTACCTTTATAACCAGTCATCTCCGCAAGTTTGGCAAGTTTCTTGACTCCAGGCTCCAATTTGCCATCGATGATCCAAGTTGGAAAACCTTTAATTCCCGCCTTTGTACAAACTTCTGGTTGCGGATTCTTTTTGGCATCAGCAGCACATTCAATATTGGTAACTTCTGCCCAAGCCTGTTTGCCAAATAACTGTTTTTGCTCGTAACAATGCGGGCACCAATAAGAGCTATACATCTTTGCTCCTGTTTGAGTTAAGTGCTTTGCTAGCTCGATTTCCGCAGCAGTAGAAGTAGATTTGATTGTCCAGCCGATCCCTGGTGCGATATCAGTAGTTGGCGAGAGGGAAGTAATTTCGAGCTGCCCGTTCGTGTAGCTTGCGCCTTGGGGCATCGACGTGCTGTAAAGTACTAGGGATACCAGCAGCGATACCAAACCTGCCGCCATACCCATAAATATTACTTGCCCAATATCATCCCAATCATGCCCAAATAGTGTCAGTCCAAAAATTAAAAAGGTGAAAATTGCGGAGGCAATACAAAATGGACAAGCAGCTTTGATCACAAAAGCCAGTAAATACATTAGGTAGCCGCTAAATACCGCCATACCAACTCCAGCCAGCAATAACCCTAACCAGGTGAGATTATTAAGCTGATTATGAGTTGCTTTTTTAGTTTTGGGATCGACTAATGATGGTGCAAATGCCATCACTGCCACCCCGACATAGCTCAACAAGCCCAATCCAGTCAACGGAAAATTACCAACATTTGCAAACGGACTGGCAAGTACAATTTCGCAGCCTTCGGATCCACAAACTCCATTGTTGCTAAGTTTCACCCAGGTTAAATAAGCTGTAACGCAGATACCTAAAATCGCAATGATGCCAATTAGTAGGCGAGAGTATTGATAAATCCACGGGGTTTGACGACGTTTCATAGGTAGTGGGGTAGTGAATAGTGGATAGTGGATAGTGGATAGTTGGCAAATTACTATTCACCATCCACTATCCACCAACTCAAGAATGAATTTTCATCGAATCAATCGCTCGCTGGACGGATTGACTTGCCAGATCTTGACGCATTGCTTCGACAAATTGACTGACGCGAATTGGATCGATCGAGTTCTCGATTTTACCTTGTCTTTTGAGCGAACTCGATACAATCGCACCATCGGCAAATTGGATCAGGCTACCGATATTACTAAAATTTGCACCACTGCCGATGAGAATCGGGGTGTTACCAGCAGCTTCCCTAGCTTGTTTGAGATCTTCAATACTAGGTGGATTACCTGTAGCTACGCCGGATAGAATGATTGCATCTGCTAGTCCTCGATCTATTGTCTCATGCACCGCCGTTGTGATATCGCTCGAACTCAATGGTTGAGCGTGTTTGACTAGGACATCTGCCATAATTTTAACATCACTACCCAATTCGCGCCGATACCTAAGTAACTCATGAGCACAGCCTTCAATTAAGCCCTGATCTGTTGCCATTACTCCAGATAAGACATTTACCCGAATAAAAGCAGCTCCAGTGCAACTAGCGATCGCCATTGCACTCAAGCTATCATTGCGTAAGACATTGATCCCGATCGGCATCGATACTAATGCTCTCAACCTTGAGACAACAGTCGTCATCGCGCTAACTACCGCCGGATCTACCCGACTTTTCGGAAACGGCGCGTCAAAAAAATTCTCGACGATAATGCTATTCACACCGCCGGAAGCCAGGGCAACTGCTTCTTGTTCGGCTCGATCTATAATCGCACTCAGACTACCACCCCACCGCGCTGAAGTCGGCAAGGGCAAAAGATGAACTACGCCAATGATCGGCTGAGTCGTGTTGAAAACTTGTTGTAAATTCACGTTTGTTCTTAAACTAGGCGGATCGCGATTGCCGCACCAATTCAATCTTGGACATGGCTAAACCTTCACATACTATTATCCACAAAATCGGATTCAATCAGACATTAATTCACTTGAATGCTGCCACAACCCGTGGCTACCCCTACAGGTAAGTTGTAAGTACCCGAATATCTGCGGTTTCACTTCACATCTCGCAACATCGTGCTAGGATATAGCTTAACAACTCAAATCTGGCTTTCTATTAGTTTTAACCAAGTTAAAAGTTATCGAAAGCGTTAAATCAGTGAGCAGTTATCATTCTCAATGTGCATACAGGAGTTTGAACTGGTAACTGACCAAAGATCGCTGAATTACCGTTGGAGACAACTAAACTCAAGACTACATGGGCAACAAGCCAACAATTGCAATCTCTCATTTAGGTTGCGAAAAAAATCGAATTGATAGTGAACACATGCTAGGGCTGCTAGTCCAAGCAGGTTACGAAGTAGACGCTGATGAGACTTCAGCAGATTATGTGATCGTCAATACTTGTAGCTTTATCGATGCTGCGAGAGAAGAATCGATTCGCACTCTAGTTGAACTAGCCGAAGCAGATAAAAAGATTGTGATTACAGGCTGCATGGCGCAGCATTTTCAGGCTCAACTATTAGCCGAAATACCTGAAGCTGTAGCCGTAGTCGGTAGTGGTGATTATCACAAAATCGTCGATGTGATCGAACGCAGTCAGACTGGCGAAAGAGTAGTAGAGGTTAGTCCAGAACCGACTTATATCGCCGACGAACATACGCCGCGCTATCGAACAACAACTGAAGGTGTCGCTTACCTGCGAGTTGCTGAAGGCTGTGACTATGCCTGTGCGTTTTGCATTATCCCCCACTTGCGCGGCAAACAGCGATCGAGAACAATTGAATCGATCGTGGCTGAAGCCCAAAGATTGGCTGATGAAGGCGTGAAGGAATTAGTCCTAATCTCCCAAATCACCACCAACTATGGTCTAGACATCTATGGTAAACCGAGACTAGCCGAACTCCTCCGCGCTTTAGGCAAAGTCGATATTCCCTGGATTCGGATGCACTACGCTTACCCAACGGGTTTAACCCCCCAGGTAATCGCCGCCATGCAAGAAACCGCGAATGTCTTGCCCTACCTAGATCTACCATTACAGCATTCCCATCCTGAGATCCTCCGCGCCATGAATCGCCCGTGGCAAGGGGCTGTAAACGATCGGATTATCGAGCAACTCAAAATCGCTCTCCCCGATGCAGTCATGCGGACAACATTGATCGTTGGGTTCCCTGGGGAAACCGACGAGCATTACCAACATTTGCAACAATTCTTGCAACGGCATGAATTCGATCATGTGGGGGTATTTACCTTCTCCGCTGAGGATGGAACCGCCGCCGCTACCTTGCCCAATCATTTGCCTCAGGCAATTATGGACGAGCGACGCGATGGGATCATGGCGATGCAACAACCAATCTCACTCCGGCGCAATCAGCTCGAAGTGGGCAAAACCGTGGATGTCCTGGTTGAACAGGAACATCCAGAATCAGGGTTGTTGGTGGGCAGATCTGCTAGATTTGCACCAGAAGTGGACGGACTAGTGTATCTTAGTGGAAGTGCCCGCCTTGGGTCGATTGTTTCCGCTACGATTCACGCAGCAGACCATTACGATCTCCACGGTGAGATTGTCTATCAGTAAAAAATTAATAGCGATCGGTTATCCGCCAATGTCAAGATTTGATAATTGATGTTAAACTGGTAAGAGATTGCTACTAGCAAAATAACTGTTAAGTTCAAAATTTGAAATATCTTCTAAAATATTTTTAAGTCTTGGATTGGAGCGAAGCCGCTAGAACTCAGTAAAAAGACCGATTTATTTCGACAACAATTCACAGCAGAATCTCCGCCTCGCAACTGACGCGAACATTCTGAAACTATTTGGTATTTCTTTTATCGGTGTAGAATTGCAGCTAATTCTCACCCGCCCTGACACTGAATGGTTTGAATATTGGGTACGACGTTTTCTCTGGTTTAGATACTGATTAATTCCTAAATATTAGCTCCTAAATTTTCGATTGTAATCATACCGAATCCACTTACATATAAATTATGACCGTTTCTTTCTCTAGCCTTGGCCTTTCCGATCGTATCGTTACACAATTGGAAGGGATGGGGATTACTGAACCAACCAATATTCAAGAACAAGCCATTCCGTATCTACTAGCTGGTAAGGATGTCGTCGGACAGTCCCAAACCGGAACAGGTAAAACTGCTGCATTTGCGTTACCAATGATCGAGCGGATCGACTGGCAGCGTCCAGTAATTCAAGCATTAGTCCTGACTCCTACTCGTGAGTTGGCAATGCAGGTTTCCGCAGCCATGAAAACATTCTTAGGTGGTAACGAGCGTCGCTCACCCATCTTGACTGTCTACGGTGGACAGGCAATCGACCTTCAAATTCGTCGCTTAGAAAGCGGTGTATCTGCCGTTGTCGGTACCCCTGGTCGGGTGATCGATTTGATCAACCGTGGTCATCTTCGCCTCGGCCAAGTTGAATGGTTGGTACTAGATGAAGCTGATGAAATGCTCAGTATGGGCTTCATCGACGATATCGAACTAATCTTGAGCAAATTGCCAACCGAACGCCAAACAGCCTTCTTCTCGGCAACAATGGCTCCCCCAATTCGCTCATTGGTGAATCGCTTCCTCAAAAATCCTGTGACAGTCACAGTCGATCAAGTTAAAGCAGCACCTTCTAAAATCAAACAGCAAGTTTACTTCATCCCCCGTGGATGGACTAAAGCCCAAGCTCTGCAACCAATCCTCGAACTCGAACAACCAGAATCAGCGATTATCTTTGTTCGGACGCGGAAAGCAGCAGCAGAACTCACCAACCAACTCCAATCTTCTGGACACAGCGCTGATGAGTATCACGGCGACCTGACTCAAACCCAACGGGAGCGGCTCTTAGCACGATTCCGTGGTGATAAAGTTCGTTGGATCGTTGCTACAGATATCGCAGCACGGGGTCTAGATGTAGACCACCTCAGCCATGTCATCAACTACGATCTGCCTGACAGTGTAGAAAACTACATTCACCGGATTGGTCGGACTGGACGCGCTGGTAAAGAAGGCGTAGCGATCTCCTTGATTCATTCCCTCGATCGTCGTAAACTGCAAGCGATCGAACGTCGGGTCAAACAGTCCCTCGCAGTCTGTCAGATTCCAACCCGCTCTCAAGTAGAAGCGGCTCACGTTGACAAAATTCAAGCCAAAGTTCAAGAAGCTCTCTCCGGTGAACGGGTAGCATCCTTCTTGCCAATCATCGCTAAAATGGCTGAAGAGTATGATATTCACACCGTTGCAGCAGCAGCACTTCAATTGGTCTACGACCAAACTCGTCCAGCTTGGTTAGACATGGAAGAGCCACAAAATCGCGGTGGTGGTGATTACGATCGTGGAGACCGTGGCGACCGTAACGATCGTGGAGATCGTGGTAATGGTGGCTATCGCTCTCGCGGTAATGGCGGCGGCGGTGGCGAACGTCGCGGCGGCAGCGGTGCAACTGGTAAGCCTGTACTCCGTGAAGGTAGTGCTGGTGGTGGCGGTGGTCGTTACGATCGTCGTGACAGTGCTCCTCGCAATGAAAGCAGTCGCTACGAGCGCGATAGCCGTGGCGGTAGTGCTGGTGGTGGTCGCGGTGGATACCGCAGCGAAGAACGTGTTTAATTTAGAAGCCGTTTATTTCATGGCTTAGGCTATCAGCATAAAAATTTGGGGTAGGGGCAATTCATGAATTGCCCCTACCCTAAGTTTTTATGTTAACTCCCGCCGTACCTGCATGAGAATTTGTCCGAGCTTATTTTGACCAGATTGATCGATTCCACAGCCCCAGAAGTAATCTACAGGTGAATCCTCGATAATTTCTGCCTCCAGTGTGTTGAGCAATACTTGTTGAACATCTAAGTGAGAACTAAATTTTTGCCAGACGGCACGATACATGATCTGGCATTTATGTAAGTCCCAATCAGCGCGGGTTTGATACTTAGGATTACGCCCAATTTTTGATGCATACTCTGGAGTCGGTGCTGCTTGAATTCGGGGCATTAAATATTCAAACTTTGTCCCCTCAAACTTGTGTGCCTGATAATAGTGTTCGACAGTTGCCCAAATTTCGCCATCTAGCTCGATTGAGTGGGGCGAAAAATTGGAAAAGCAACCGTAAGGCGCATCAACTTTATAGAAGTAAATTATCAACGGGTATAAAGCTCACTCACTTTTGGTAGTTTACGACACTCTTTGGCTAATTAGTTTCGACTTGGCTGAATTAGCTCTGATAGCTAGGACATTGTATTTTAATAGTAGTGTCAAAAACTAATCGATCGTCAAGCTCTTGCGGTGGCTACTACAGTAGTTTACCCCGATCGGCTAGTTCGAGTCGCAATTTCCCTAGAATTAATTGGTTACAATATTAACAACTATCTATACTCATAATGATAATTATTATGATTTAGTTAAATCAATCGCTATAATATCTAGTTGATGATAATTTTCTACAACTAGCCGTCTTCCCACTAGTATTAATGTCTAACCTTGATTCTCCCTTGGAGAGGTTCCGCCAACGATTCATCCACAATCCCCTACTTCACCGTCGCCAGTTACTCAAATACGGCTTGGCAGGATTGGGACTCACCACCGCTGGACTCGCATGGCAAGGACTCAAGCCCCAACCCACAGCTAAAATCCCCCCAGTCGCCGCTAATAGCCCCACAATGGGCAATAGTTTTAGTCCGATGCAAACCCTGCGTGATTTTGACTATGGTACCGTCAAGCAGGAAAATGGGCGGACTGTGCGGGAATTCAAATTAGTCGCGGGCAATACCACGCTTCAATTAAATACAGCAGTGTCCTTCAATAGCTGGAATTTTAATGGGAGAGTACCTGCACCAACACTCAGAGCCAAAGCTGGCGAACTGATTCGAGTATCTTTTCTCAATCAAGGGGGACATTCACACTCAGTCCATTTTCATGGCTTTCATCCGGCGGCGATGGATGGGATCAAGCCGATTCGGAATGGAAGGGGGACGATTTATGAGTTTGAGGCAGAGCCTTATGGGGTACATCTCTATCATTGTCACGTCGCACCAGTGACTCGTCATGTGGGCAAGGGCTTGTATGGAATGTTGATTATCGATCCACCGGAACCTCGCCCTGTCGCTGATGAAATGGTGTTGTTGATGGGTGGCTATGATACCAATGACGATGGTAAAAATGAGCTATATGCCTTTAATGGTGTGCCAGATTACTATATGATGCACCCGATCGAGATTTATCAGCACCAATTAATTCGGCTATATGTCTTAAATATGATCGAAATCGATCCCGCTGTGACTTTTCACCTTCATGCCAATATGTTTGATGTTTATCCCACCGGAATGTCCTTAAAACCTAGTCATACCAGTGATGTGATTACGATGGGCACAGCCGAACGGCATATTCTGGAATTTAAGTTCAAGTATCCAGGCGAATTTATGTTTCATCCCCATCAAGATGGAATCGCCGAAAATGGCTGTATGGGGGCGTTTAAGGTGATCTCAGCCACTTAATAGTAATTAATCTCAAATAAGTTGACAGTAGTTATCATTAAGCAGACAATTAAGCTAATAGGAAATTGTTAATTTCTAGCTTTAATTTAAAATTCATCCCTGTGAAAATAAAAGATTATCTCACTGTAGCTATTGTTGCCTGTGTCGCATCGGTAGTAATTAGTGCTTGCAACAATACTACAAAGACAACCGAAACTAGTCCAAATCCCACAACTCCAGCAGCAGCAACAGCACCTACACCAGAAATGTCGGGAATGAAGCATGGTGGTAGTAAGAAAATTAATATCAATAGTGCGATCCTATCGGAACTTGATAAACTCGAAGCTAAATTAGGTATTCCAGCTTTGTCGAATAAGATTCAAGCCGAACGTCCTTATAAAACGCCAGAGGAATTAGTCTCCAAAAAAGTGATCGATCAACAGCAGTACGATCAGATTAAAGATCTGGTAACAATTGAAGATATCGTCTTAACTGGAGTCGAGAAAGATGCTGACTATATGATCAAGCTGGGACTGATGAAAGGTCACTTATTTGTAGCAAAAGAACTCCTAGATCTCAAGCAGCCTAAAGATGCAGAACCACATATTGGACATCCAGTTGAAGAGATTTATACAGATGTCGCCGACCAACTAAACGAGCGTAAAGTCAAAGAGTTTAAAACTAATCTAATTGCACTTGAAGATTTGGTCAAGGCTGGTGCAAAAGACATGTCTAAGGTGACGAATAATCTCAAAGAGTCCCAGGAATCGATCGATCTAGCAATTGCCGCGCTACCTGAGACCCAACGCAAGGATCCAAAATTTGTATTGCAAGTAATCAATGGGTTGCTAGAAACTGCTAATTCTGAATATGGTGCATCAATCGCTGATGGTAAATTTAAAGCAGCGATCGAATATCAAGACTCTAGAGGGTTTATCGCCTATGCCAATATGTTGTATCAAGGAATTGCCGTCAGCATGGAAAAAGATCAACCTGCTGCTCATAAAATCATCATTGATAATCTGAAGCAATTGACTACGGCATGGCCAAAAACAATGCCTCCAGCAACTCCCGTCAAAACAGTTGCAGAAGTTGGTGCATTAGTAAGAACAATTGAGTTGAATACTCAGAAAGTAATTACAGTCGCAGCTAAATAATTATAATTTAACCAGGAATCAAGATTGTGGATTTTAGTTCAGCTATACCGACATTTGTAATTACGCTCAGAGAAGGGGTCGAAGCCGCCCTCGTAGTCGGTATTGTCTTGGCTTGTCTAAATAAAGCTAAACAGAATCACTTGAGAATCTGGGTCTATGCCGCTATTTTCGCAGGGATAGCGGCAAGTGGCATCGTCGGGGTGGTGCTATCTCAAGCAGCGCAAGCCCTCTCAAATTCTCAGAATCCTTATGCGGCGACACTGGAGCTATTTCTCGAAGCGATCTTTGGGCTAGTAGCGATCGTCATGCTGAGTTGGATGTTAATCTGGATGACGAAGCAAGCTAGATTTATGAAGGGGCAAGTAGAAGGAGCTGTTGCACAGGCGATGGCCAAAAATGCTGGCTGGGGGGTATTTATGCTTGTATTTGTCGCAATCTTGCGCGAAGGATTTGAGACTGTGTTATTCATTGTTGCCAAGTTCCAACAAGGTTTGATCCCGTCACTAGGTTCGGCGACTGGATTGTCGGTTGCGGCTGGGATTGGCATCCTATTGTTCAAGTGGGGAATTAAAATCAATATCCGCCGCTTTTTCCAGATTATGGGCGTATTATTATTGCTGATTGTATCGGGGTTGGTGGTATCGTCCTTGGGACATTTTGATACGGCGATCGCTACTATAGCTCAAAGCGATCGACAGTCGGCTGGAATGTGTATGTTCTACGAGAAATTTACCAAGGTGCATTCTTGCAATCTGGGTAATTTAGTCTGGAATACGACTAAAGTAATGCCAGAAGATAAATTTCCAGGCTTGTTATTGAGTGCGTTGTTTGGCTATACCGATCAGCTCTATTTAGTGCAGGCACTAGCTTATGTGGCATTCTTAGGATCGATCGGTAGCGTGTATTTCCGCAGTCTCAATCCGCCGAAGTCTAAGCAATCTCCTGTCGGTGTTTCTGTCAAGACCAACTAATTAGGCATTTATAAATTCAGAGATGATTTAGCTCAGATCTTATATTACTGGAGTTTAGACTAAAAAAGAGAGAAGGGCAGCCTCGGCGATCCGAAGGCTACCGGAGGGGAGAGAATGAGGGTGAAAAAGAAAACCCATCCAATCCCTGATATGAACAGTGAAGCATTAACGGAATTTCGTCAAGCAGCATACGAATTACTGACAAAAGCAATTCATATGCTACATTCGAGTTAATGGACGCAGTGATGACCACGAGAAATGCGGCATGTTTAGCAGAATTTT
>CASBPY010000004.1 GCA_949127675.1 Synechococcales cyanobacterium PMM_0072 | reverse complement strand
GTAAAAATCGATCGTTACCTAGAGCGGCTTTCATTTTAGTACTTATGTTTGCGTTGAAAGGGCTGGCTCTAGCCAACCTACAGATCCTTGTACTGAGGTTAAGCTCCTTACAAGAGGCTATCGCCCACTGCTCGCGGCGCGTCTGTCGCTGCGGTTAAGGAGCTGAAGTGAACTCCTAACTCTTGAACCGCTGCTAAATACTGAGTATCCTGGGCTGTTGCTGCCAACTCTACCCCAATTTCTGGCGTTGGGACGACTCGATCGGGTGTGATGCCTAATTTATGAATATCATGATGGTTGGGGGTCTCGTATTTGGCAACAGTGACAGCCAAACCACTACCATTGGGCAAGTCAAATAGGGATTGAATTAGACCTTTACCAAATGTCTTAGTACCAATTAGTTTAGCTCTGCCATTGTCTTGTAAGGCTCCAGCAAGAATTTCGCTGGCACTAGCAGTACCCTCGTTGACTAATACTACCAGTGGCGCGTCCGTCAGAGCCGTACCTGTAGACTCGATCGGATCAATCGCACCACGTCGATCGACAGTATAGACGATCGTCCCTTCATTCAGCCATTGACGAGCGATTTCCACTCCCGCTTGCACCAATCCGCCTGGATTGTTACGGAGATCCAGCACATATCCAGCGACACCTTGTTTTTTAAACTTAGTAATATTTTCACCCAGTTCCTCAGAGGCTTTGGCACTAAATTGAGCTAGTCGGAGATAGCCGATTTTACGACCATTTTCAGTGTGGAGTTCGGCTGTGACGGGATTGAGTTCGATTTTGCGTCGAATTAAAATTACCTCGCGGGTCGGCTGCTCTGCTGTTTGGACGATCAAACTTACATTCGTACCCGTCTCGCCGCGCATTCTGACCGCCGCTGTATCGAGCGTCAATTCGGATGTCGGAATGGCATCGATTTCGACGATCGTGTCATGGGGCAAAATCCCTGCTTGAGCCGCAGGAGATCCGGCAATCGGCGCAATTACCTCGATCGATTTACTGCCCGCCTTCACGCCGATTTGCAAGCCCACTCCAGACAGTTCTCCAGCCGTATTTACCTTGAGACTGCGATATTGTTCGGGGCGCAGCAATCGAGTGAAAGGTTCGTCTAAAGTGGCGATCATTTTGGTAATCGCCTGATAAGCTGCTTCCTCATTTGGAAATTTTTGCTTCATCGTGCTGTCCCTAGTCAACCACCAATTTTGATGATTGAAACTATTGTCATAATAAGCCTGATTTACTGTTCGCCAAGCTTGCAGCACCAATTGTTGCTCTGATGTAAAAGCATTGGCAGCAGGTATGCCCCAGCACCAAAACAGAGCCACTTGTAGACTCAAAATCCAACCAAACCAAAAACTAGCTTTCACGATCGATACCACTCTCCATACGAGGTGTGTTAAATTTTGTATAGGTATAAATGAGAGACTGTCAACCGAATATTACTAAACTAACCAATTTTGGAAATATTTGGTAGAAGTGGTTCTGTCCTTGACATTGCTACTTGGCAAGATCGTATAGTTTGCCTAAGCTATTATCTTCAGTCATGGGATCCCGATCCTCCTGACGTTATAATTTACAATACGACATTAGAGAGAAGCACGGCACCCGTCAATGTTTACCAAGCAAGTTACAAATAGTAAAACCTTCAAATGGTTTGACGAACGGTTAGAAATCCAAGCAATCTCTGACGATATTGCTAGTAAGTACGTTCCGCCTCACGTTAATATCTTCTACTGCCTTGGTGGGATCACACTCGTCTGTTTTGTGATTCAATTCGCTACTGGCTTTGCGATGACATTCTACTACTCACCAACTGTAGCTGATGCTTTCACTTCGGTTGAGAAGATCATGACTGAAGTTAACTTTGGTTGGTTGATTCGATCGATCCATCGCTGGAGTGCCAGCATGATGGTCTTGATGATGATCCTCCATACCTTCCGCGTGTATCTCACTGGTGGATTCAAAAATCCTCGCGAACTGACCTGGATCACTGGAGTTATTCTAGCTGTCCTGACAGTCAGCTTTGGTGTAACTGGTTACTCCCTCCCTTGGGATCAAATCGGTTATTGGGCAGTCAAAATCGTATCTGGTGTACCAGAAGCGATTCCTGTCGTTGGCGTAGCAATGGCTGATCTCCTGCGTGGTGGTTCTAGCGTTGGTCAAGCAACTTTGACCCGTTACTATAGTCTTCACACCTTTGTATTGCCTTGGTTGATTGCTGTATTCATGTTGCTTCACTTCATCATGATCCGCAAACAAGGTATTTCTGGTCCTTTGTAGAACAGGGTTCAGGGATTGGGGAGAGGGAATAGGAGTAACAATCTTTTATTCTCACCTCGACCTTAATATCGCTAAATAACTAATAATTTACGCAATTATTTACTATGTCAACTCAAATAAAACCGGATCTATCAGATCCAGCATTAAGAGCTAAACTAGCTCAAGGCATGGGTCATAACTACTATGGCGAACCAGCTTGGCCTAACGATCTACTTTACATCTTCCCTGTCGTGATCTTCGGAACGATCGGTTGTTGTACCGCGTTGGCTATTCTAGATCCAGCTCTAGTTGGCGAACCTGCCAACCCATTTGCTACTCCACTCGAAATTCTACCTGAGTGGTACTTGTGGCCTGTATTCCAACTCTTACGAGTGTTACCTAACAAACTGTTAGGAATCGCTTGCATGGCTGGCGTGCCATTAGGTCTATTGACTATTCCTTTCTTGGAAAGCGTCAATAAATTCCAAAATCCCTTCCGTCGTCCTGTAGCGATGGCAGCATTCTTGTTTGGTACTGTCTTCACTATCTACTTGGGTATTGGTGCAACTTTACCAATTTCGACTTCTCTAACTTTAGGTCTGTTCTAGACTGAAGTTTGATGATTATGATTAGAGCCTATCTAGCTTCCTCTAGGTAGGCTTTCTTTTGTGCCAACAGAGGTTGGTAAAATCTATATGGATTAGCTACAGTTATTGGTCTTGATTGCTTACCATCCATTTCAGAATACCAAGAATTCGCTCAACTGGAGTAACTTGATATTCATTGAGATCGAGTGTTAAATTATTATTCTCAAGCTTGAGAAATTGCCACAACTTCCCACTAGTGACACAACCATAGATGACCAAGATAGGCTTATCCTCTCTCGCATTAAAGATTTGAGCAGCAACCATTTCAGCGGCACACTGTCCTAAGCCCACATCTAGTTCTCCCTTTTTTGCTTCTACTAACATTACAATCGGAGCTTGAATTATAGATGAGATTGTAGATTTACTTAATAAAAAATCGCAAAAGCCATTTAGACCGCGCTCTCTATCGACATTAAACTCTTCGCCTGAAAATAGCTGTATCTGGTTGTCAGCCAATCGCAGCAACTCAACTAAAATTGGACTGACCAACAACTCAGATTTTGCCTTTTCAGATTTTGCCTTCTGTGCTAATGGTAGATATTGTTCAAAAATATTTAAGAACTCTGATTTTGGTGTTGCTGATGGTAGAGATTCGCAAAAAGGTAACTCGATTAGATTCAAATCAAATTGACTGATTGTATCTTGTAGCGAAAAGTTATTATAAGCCATGACAGTTGCTTACCTCGATAATAGATCGATCGATAGTTTCAGCTCTGGAAATGTTGGCGATTGGATCAAATCATCAGCTCTAAATTGATGTAAATCATACTCACCATCAATCAAATAGTAAACTGAAATAGTCGGTTGTTTTGGATGTCCGATAAAATTTCTACCACCCAATCCTAGATAATCGATGATCCAATATTCTTGGATACCTAATGCTTGATAAGCAATCTGTTTAATCGCATAATCATCTTGCCAATTAGTTGAAACTACCTCTACCGCAAGCTTGACTGAACTACCCTGAGTAATAATCGATTCAGCCTCCCACCGGAGATCTTGAGCTAGCATTTCTTGATCTAAGACAATAATATCTGGTTCGTAACCAGACTTACCATCGATCGACTTAACAATCGATTCTCGTGGAATTAAATATGGCAGATCTAATCGGGTAATTTCTAAATATAGTTTCCCTGAAATAGAACCAGCTATCTCCGAATGTTTACCTCGTGGTTTGGGCATCTCTAGAATTTCTCCATCTCTGAGTTCATAGCGATATGGCGATCGCTCTGGCAACCAGGTGATAAAATCATCAAAGCTAGTCGTTTTAGACTCTGCTAGTACCATTTTTAGCTTCCTTTGTTTGGTGAGGAAAATAACATTATTTGGCTAGCATCATTTTAACTCATCCCCTCGCCAGCGATAGTAAAACAAATGGCAAACACAACTCTAAACTGGCAATTACCGCCGCAATCAGAAATACCTGCTGAATTTGTTGCGGCAATTCGATCGTGTAAACCGACAGTTAATGGTAAATATGCCGCCAAATTATTATGGCAGCGGGGGATGCGGGAGATCGATCGCATTCCTGGATATTTAGATTGCGACAAGTATCAGCCGACTAGTCCGTTTGCATTTGGATCAGAGATGATAGCAGCGGTAGAGCGACTCAAAAAAGCCTACATCTACCGCGAGAAGGTAGCTATTTGGGGTGATTTCGATGCAGATGGGGTGACAGCGACTAGTGTACTTTGGGATGGCTTGGGGCAGTTTTTCACCCAAGGAGAGCAGCTCAGTTATTATATTCCCGATCGGATGAAGGAATCACATGGACTGAATCTGGCGGGGGTGAAAAGATTAGCAAAGCAGGGGGTTAATATAATTGTTACTTGCGATACTGGCAGTACGAATATTCAAGAAATAGAATTGGCGGCTAAATTGGGTGTTGATGTTATTGTTACCGATCACCATACCTTGCCAGTTAAACGTCCGCCTGTTTCGGCGATTATTAATCCCCGTTACTTTGAGGAAAGTCATCCATTATTTCATCTAGCTGGTGTGGCTGTTGCTTATAAATTAGTTGAGGCTTTATATGCGACTTTACCAGATATTCCCCAACAGCCTGTAGAGTATTTGTTGGACTTAGTAGCGATCGGCTTAATTGCTGATTTGGTACAGTTAAAAGGTGATTGTCGTTATCTGGCTCAGATGGGAATTAAGCGAATTACGCTCCAAAATCAAGTAAATATTGATGGTTTTCGTCCAGGGGTACATCAGCTATTAAAACGCTGTAAACGTAATGGCGATCGACCTACAGATATTTCGTTTGGAATTGCACCACGGATTAATGCAATTAGTCGGATACATGGGGATGCTAGTTTTGGAGTGGAGCTATTAACTAGCAAGGATAATCATCGTTGTGATCAGTTGGCGGCTGAGACGGAATTAGCCAATACTCGTCGCAAGGAATTGCAAAAAAATACAACTATCAAAATTCAAAAAAAACTAGATGAATTGGATCTTTCTACAACATCAGTAATTGTGTTGTCAGATCATAATTGGTCGCCAGGAGTATTGGGATTAGTTGCCGGACAAATTGCTCAAGAGCATGGAAAACCAACGATTTTATTGAGTACAAATAGTGATGGTGATGCAGGAAAAGAAAAGACTCAAATTGCTAGAGGTTCAGCCCGTTCGACTCAAAATATTGACTTATATCAATTAGTCAATTCTCAAGCTCATCTACTCAATAGCTTTGGAGGGCACCCATTTGCAGCGGGGATGAGTATCAATGTTGAGAATATTCCGATCTTTACAGAAGCAATAAATCAACAGTTGCAGGCGAGTTTTGATAAAATACCTGCGCCATCAATTCAAACGGATCTAATCATCACCTGTGCGGATCTACATGCAAAAAGTGGGCGAGAATTATTTGAAGATTTGCTCTTGTTGGAGCCTTATGGGATGGGTAATTCAGTACCAAAATTAGTGATTAAAAATTGCCAATTTAATAATATTAGAAACAAGAATATCAAAGATTTTAAGGGCAATACGATTCAGTATATTCGGACTCAGTTTGAGCTAGTCGATGACACCAATTTGACTGGCTTTCCAGGGATTTGGTGGGGACACTATGAATATGAAATCCCGCAGATAAATTGTGATGCAATTGTCGAATTAGATTTTAACTCCTATGACAAGAGATTTGAAGTCCGGTTGGTGGAAGTGCGTCCCATGATCGTTGATACTCAATCTAGTCTCAGTAGTAATTGTCAGCAGTCACTCCAAATCCTTGATTTTCGCAAAGCTGAAGTCGATCCAAACCTGACTAATTTAGAATCAATTACTTGGATAAAAAAATGCCCCAGTCACTGGGGTGAACTACAGTCTTCCTGCCGACAAGCTTTGCGGACAGATAGTAAATTGGCTCTCGATTATCGATCGATAAACCTAGCTACCAATCGAGAGATCCTCGAACAGCTAATCGGTATTGCTAAATATTTGGCAACTACGAATATAGGCGTAGAATCAGGGCGGGTAAGATCTAAGCTCAATATTCGAGATCGATCGTTACGATTGGGGTTGGATATTTTAACTGAGATTGGTTTTCAGGTATCATTGAATATTGACACTAATATCTTGATAGTTGGATCAGTTCAGTCACAAAGCTTGAGTGATGTAGATATTTACGATCTAAAAGTAGTCAAAAAATTCTTTGCAGCGATCGAGGAAGAACGATTTAAACGCAATTATTTCATGCAGGTGCCAATTTACTCGATCAGTTGATAAAGTCTAAGATTAATTGTGCAGTAATTTCTGGCTGCTCTAAGTGCGGAACATGTCCACAATTATCCACCCAGTGAAATTGAGCATTCGGTAATCCTTGCTGAAATTGTTGAGCTGGCTTAGTTCCCAAAATCTGATCCTGCTTACCCCATAGAATCAAAGTTTCTTGCCAAATTTCTGGCAACCGATCGAGTAAATACCCATAACCCCCACTGCGGGTAAAATCAATTAAAGTCTCGCTCCATCTGGGCATTTCTAAATGTAATGCTGCACATAATTGAGCATCTGCGGTGACAAATTTTCTATCAAAATAGGCTTTCTCACTTACACCTTTTCGTACATTTGGACTAGAGAGGAACTTCGTCGCCAAATTGCCCAATGGTTGAATCAAAAATTTACCCACCTTAGGCGGTTGACTAAATCCAGCACTATCGATCAGGATTAATTTATCAACAGCTTCAGGATAATTGAGTGTAAATTCGATCGCTGCTGCACCACCCATCGATACACCAACTAAAATCATCGGTTGGTGAATCATTGCCTGCCAAAATGCCTGAAGATGTGTGCAAATACTCTCAGAACTAAATGGACAATCAGCCAATCTTTCGGTAAATCCGAATCCTAACAGATCGATCGCCCAAACTTGCTGTTGAGAAGCAATAATTGGGATGATGCGTCGAAATTCTAGCAGCGAACTATCAAATCCATGTAAGAAGACGATTGGTACTCCACCAGTCCCTTGATGAATATAGCTAGTTGAAATCGGTTGAGTAACTAATGAGGTCGTAATATCTACTCGCTGAATTTGACTAGCTAGATCGATCGAACTTGGCTCTGTTAATTGGTGGATGCTGGTAGGCAAGAAACTAGGAAACATCGACGGCTAATAACTGGATGATTAGTCTATTATCATCGATCGAGTTCTATTAACAAATATCAATTGGTGTGCATGAGTATTGTTGTGCTGCTGGCTGGACATAATTAACAAGACTCAGCATGAACCACTTCTCTTAATGCTTCATCAATCACTGCATCGCTGACCCCTCGACGTTTCAAACTTGCTACTAGGGCTGTCACTGTCTCACTCTCAAATCGTTCCAAATCAACGCGCAAACATTGACCGATATAAGCACGAACTAGCGGCTGATAACCTGAAAAGCCCAACAATGGAGCAACTTTCTTGAGATCTTCTACAACATCTTCCGGCATACGGATCGTCACGCTAGTCATTGGACGACTTCGATCTAATCGCTGCTTTAGTGATTCAATTTTCATACTCTGACCTCTCCTGACGAGATGAAGTGGGGGCTGATCGATTAACGAT
>CASBPY010000003.1 GCA_949127675.1 Synechococcales cyanobacterium PMM_0072 | reverse complement strand
GCACTCAACGGTTGCGAAATACCTGTAGTGCCCAATAAAGATAAACCCTCAACCACCCCAAACGCCGCATTTGATGTGCGCGTCGCCAGAACCCTTCCTTCCGGTAAAATAATTGTCACCCGAATTTTCTGTTCCGGTGCCAATAACGGGGCTAAATTCGCCTGTAATAGCTGCTGGGCGTAACTATAGATCGCAGGTAGATTTTCCCGATTAGATTGCTTCCCAACCCCTTCACCGCCAAGTAGCACAATCTTTTCTACCTGACTAGGATCTGCCCATTCAACTACCGCCCAAACTGGAGTATCGCGAGTCAAATCTAAATTATCTCCAGGATCGCTGAGAGTGATGCCGAGGGACATATTCGGGCTGATTAGGGCGGATTGATCGATCGAGATTTCTACCTGTTGAGCAGGGGTAATTAAATCTACCGTAACGATCGATCTGGTAGATTGCTGTAGACAGTGTAATGCGGCGATCGCACTAGCAGTAGCAAAGACAGGTAAAGTATATCCAGAACGCATCGGCTACGGGATTATTGGAGCATCGGCTGAGGCTTGGATATTTTCAGGGCTTATTGCCTGAGATCGCGATCGATAAAAATCAATTCCACGGCTTTCTGCTCTTTTTGCCATTTGATGGATAAAAGCTTGTCTTGCTTCTACGCCTGCGGAAGTATTTCGATGAGCCACCATATAATGCGCCAACTCATCACGACTCATGTTATCAAAATTAGGTTTATTCATTGTTATCTCCTTGATCAATGTCATCATTCGGACAAGAAAGAGCCATCAGCGTAAATATAATAAGCTTGGGTTAGTGTCCACTCAGAATTATTTACTGGAGTCCCAAAAACAGCTAGATAACATCCAGGATAAATGCTATTAATATCTGGTGCAAATTCATATAAGAGTCCACTCGTTTTCCAGTTAGTCTGAATTAAGTCATGGAGCCGCCGGAGTTGTGCTTCGGTTGGTTTCATCTAGATCGTCGAGATTTATTCATTCAGATTCGCCGCCACAAGTTGGAGATTTTCCACCTGCTGAAGTTGCGGTTGATGAATGGCTAGATCGAACCAGAAAGTAGTACCAACGCCAACTGCACTAGTGATATTAACTTGAGTATGATGTTTCTCGATGATATTTTGGACGATCGATAGTCCCAATCCAGTTCCTTCTAGGGTGTGAACACGGTTTTCGACACGGAAGAATCGATCGAAGATCGCCCGTTGATCTTCAGGATCGATGCCGATGCCAGTATCAATGATTTCGACTCTGACGACAGTATTGCTATGGTCTTCTCCAGCCTCTACAGGCAGTGTTACGCGGTGAGCGCGAATTGTGACCTTTCCATCGGCTTTAGTGAATTTTAGGGCGTTTCCGACCAAATTTGCCAGCACCTGGAGGATCAAGTCGTAGTTACCAGAGATGTCTGGTAGTTCGGGTTCGATATCCTGACAGAGTTCGATCCCTTTGTCTTTAGCATTGAGTTGGTATGTTCTCAAGGTTTGTTCGATCGATCGAGCCAATTCAACTGCACCAAATGAATAGGTGTGGGAAGACTCTAATTTCGACAAATCTAAGACATCATTAACTAGTCTTGTCAGCCTGTCTGTCTCGCGATTAGCTGTATCGAGAAATTCACTCCGCTCTTCGTGGGTTAGTTCATCACCATACTCATGAAGGGTTTCGATAAAAGATTTGATGTTAAACAACGGGGTTCTCAGTTCGTGAGAAACGTTGCTAATAAATTGACTTTTTGCCTCATTTAATTCTACTTCACGAGTGATATCTTGAACGGTCATGGCGATCGCCCGCACATTTTCCTTAACTGGATCGAGGACGCTAGTAATCAAAATCCTCACAGTCCGATGGATGGGTTTACTAAGGGTAATCCGAAACTCTTCGCCTTCAATCTTTCCAGCCGCTACTTGATATAAAGGACGAGTGAGTTCGGCTGAAACACTACCAGGTAAAACATGCAAAATATTAGTCTTATCTAAGTCGAGATGATCCCAACCAAAAAAGCGACGAGCATTGGGATTTGCTAGTACGATCTGAAGGTTATTATCGATTAAAACGGCACCATCAGCGATTGTTGCCACCAGGGTTTCCAGCTTGGCTTTTTCGGCGGTTAATTCATCGATGTTTTGCTCTTCAAATATCTCTAGCTTTTCAGCCATTTCATTGAAACTCTCAATCAATTCACCCAGTTCGCCACCTAAAGGTAAATCGATCCGTTGTTTAAAATTACCCGAAGCAATATTTTGGACACCGGACAGCAATTCCTTAATCGGTTTGGTAATTTGGAGCGCATTAAATACCGCACCTAATAATACCATCACCCAAATCGATACAAATACGGCGATCGTCACATCCCTGGTCAATCCTGTGGACGCAACCAGAGTAGGATTGGGATTGATCCCGATCGCTAGCGTACCAAGAAACTTGCCTTCATGTTCGATCGACACAAATACATCAGTCACTACTCCTTCTGGAGTCTGATGCTGACGTACCAAAGGTAAACCATCTTGCTTTTCATCACTCTCAGGTAAATGAATCCGCCGCTCGATCATCAACGAGTTTTGGACTTCTGACTCTGAGAAGGGAATACCCAACCGAATATTACCTACATCATCAGCATAGAGAATATAGCGTAGGCTAGATGTGCTGTGATAGAACCGATTGGAGAATCTGGCGACACTAGTTAGATCGTTTTCAGCTAACTGCGGAGCCATGTTTGCCGCTAATAGCAGCCCTAAATCTCGCCCAAAGCGAGTATCGTTGATTCGCGCGTCCGCTTGAATCGTATTTACCGCCCAAAAGGTACAGCCACTCACAATTAACGACACCACCAATGTGGCTGCTCCCATCAGTTTGGTTTGAAGTGTGAACTCCATCCACCAATGGCGAATGATGTCGCGCAATTTGTCGAACATGGCTAGCAAGATGTGAGTTTATACACTTAGAGGTGTCAGTCTGTCTTCCCCACTATAACAGCGATTACCTAATCGTAGGCTACGCCAATGCTCTGATGGCTTGCAGAATCAAAAGGGTGCATCATCTCACAGAGATAACACACCCTAAAACTTACAATCTGTCAGTGAGCAGCTTGAGTACTAGGACTTACGCCGCCGAGTACTAGCCTTCTCTTTCAGCCAAACTCAAACCAGCCGCAAACTCTTCACCATAACCTTCTTCACCATGCTCGTTGATATCCAAGCCTTGGTATTCAGATTCAGGTTTGACTCGTAGCTCCATGACAAAGCTGAGAAGTTTGATGATGATAAATGTACCAATTGCGGCAATTGCGTAGGTAATAATCGTCGCAACAATTTGTTTGCCTAGTAACTCAGGGCTACCACTAGCCAGCAAACCATCAGCACCAGCAGAGTTGACTGCTTTGGTTGCAAAAATACCAGTCAGGAGTCCACCGACAGTACCACCGACACCGTGAACGGGGAATGTATCTAGAGAGTCATCAAACTGTAATTTAGCTCTCAGACTGACAGCAAAAAAGCAGCAAGTCGCGGTAATAAAACCGATCAGAATTGCACTTAACGGAGTCACAAAACCAGCAGCAGGTGTGATGCCAACTAATCCAGCTAGGAAACCACTAGCAATCCCAACCGCAGTTGGTTTCGCTCGCAATACCCACTCTAAAATCATCCACATCAAGCCACCAGCACAGCTCGCAACAGCAGTGGAGACAAAAGCGACAACAGCTAAACCATTAGCACCCAGAGCACTACCACCATTGAAGCCAAACCAGCCAAAGAAGAGTAGCCCAATTCCCAACAGCACATAGGGCACATTGTGCGGTGCGGCAGGTTGATTTGGATAGGTTCTACGAGGGCCGATCATCCAGGCTGCTACAACCGCCGAAACACCAGAGCTGATATGAACTACTGTACCACCAGCAAAATCGAGCGCGCCGAGTGTGCCGAGGAAGCCCTTGCCCCACACCATGTGAGCTAAGGGGGCGTAAACGACAGTAGACCAAATCAAGATAAACCAAAAGTAAGCTTTGAAGCTGATCCGCTCCACAATTGCCCCAGAGATTAGAGCTGGAGTGATGATGGCAAACATCATCTGGTAAACCATGTACAATTGGTGCGGAATCGTGGGTGCATAGCCAACCGGATCAGGCTTATCGAAAGCTACACCATTTAACCCAAACCAGTTTAAGTTACCAAAGAATTGATTGGTATTGACTGTCACTACATCTTTGACGGTAGTTACCGAATCAGGTGAAAAGGCAATGCTGTAGCCCCAGAGGATCCAGGTAACACCCACGACAGCCATTAAGACCAAACTCATCATCATGGTATTTAAGACGTTCCTAGATCGCACCAAACCACCATAAAAAAATGCCAGCCCTGGAGTCATCAGCAATACTAATGCGGATGAAACTAGCATCCAAGCTGTATCACCAGTATTCACACCATTGACATCCACCGGAGATTTATCGGCGGCGAGAGCATTACCCATCAGTGGACCACTGAGAAACCAGGTAGCCATCAAGCAAGCAAGCAGAATTTTTTTGAACACTAGTTCGATCCTTTACACGCCAGAGTATTTAAGTTAGAAAAATTATGTATCGCTCTTGGACAATCTTGTATTTGAAGACACTAAAATTCTGTATAAGTTAAGATACCTTGTTCCATGGTTAGGCATTATCTGTTAGTACAAAATGTTAACAAAGTGTTTCTGTAATGTCAGTTGCATGGCAGAGATCCAAATTAAGACTGTTTAATCCCCAAATAATTGCTATACCCAATCTGCTCTAATCTGGCTTGTTTTTCTAGTACCATCTCCTTCAGGCTTTGGCGATAAGCAACGACTTTGGCGAGTAGTGACGGATCGTGAGTGGCAAGGATTTGAATGGCTAGTAGTCCAGCGTTTGTAGCATTACCGATCGATACCGTTGCAACTGGGATACCTGCGGGCATTTGGACGATCGAATAGAGTGAATCTACGCCCTGCAATGCTTTGGTCTGGATTGGTACACCAATTACGGGTAAAGCAGTCAGGGCTGCCACCATTCCTGGCAGATGAGCCGCACCACCTGCTCCAGCGATAATTACCTTCAAGCCTCGTGCGTGTGCTGTCTGAGCATACTCCACCATCCGTTCGGGGGTCCGATGGGCGGAAACGATCGCGACTTCATGGGCAATTTCAAACTGTTCGCAGATTTCGATCGCCGCTTTCATGGTGGGCAAGTCAGAATCACTGCCCATGATGATGCCAATTAGGGGAGATTTCATAGATAGTCTCAGGTAGAGGGGAGATCTGTAATTTTAAGCTAGATCGCCAAAAAGAAGGACTAGGCTTTCTTGCAGCCTAGTCCTTCTTTTTAATTAAAACTATCGATTGAGTTCTAACTTAATTTCTAGAGATTACCACTAGTACCAGGGTAGTCAGATTTACGTTTTGAACCTGGGTATATCTCTCTGCTAGCATTGGTTGAACTAAAAGCCGCATCTTTAGTAAATCCAGGATAAGCTTCCATGCCATGTTCGCTGATGTCCAAACCGATGAACTCTTCTTCTGGAGTGACTCGGATGCCGAGCGTCGCCTTTAGGGCTGCCCAAAAAGCAACACACAACAATAATGTAATCCCACCAACAGCAAAAGTACCGATGAATTGATAGCTTAGTTGCTCGAAGCCACCGCCAAAAAATAGTCCTAGTTTGGGTGCAGGGGTAACACCATAAATATCACCCTGACTGAATAAGCCAATGGCGAGAGTACCCCAGACACCATTAACTAAATGCACTGAAGTTGCACCAACCGGATCGTCGATTTTGATTTTGTCAAAGAATCCGACGGCGAATACCACCAATATCCCTCCAACGGTACCGATAATTGCGGCCGAAGGGACGCTAATCCAAGCACATGAAGCCGTAACAGCTACTAATCCTGCCAAGATACCGTTGATTATCATCGAAAGATCGGGTTTGCCTAGTAATAACCAAGCAACTGCGGTGGCGGCAATTCCACCAAAGGCAGCAGCAGTATTTGTGGTGACGGCAATATGTCCAATCGCACCAGAGACACCCATCGTCGAACCAGGGTTGAATCCAAACCAGCCCAACCAAAGAATCAGGCAGCCCAGAGTCGCAATGCTCATGTTGTGCCCTGGGATGGCATTGGCTTTACCGTCATCGGTATATTTTCCAATTCTCGCCCCCAAAATCCAAGCCCCGACTAATGCCGCCCAGCCGCCGACAGCATGGACAACGGTGGAGCCTGCGAAATCATAAAAGCCCAGCTTGGCTAACCAACCACCGCCCCAGATCCAGTGTCCGGTAATGGGATAGACAATACCGACGAGTAACAAGCTAAATATCAAGAAAGAGAAAAACTTAATCCGTTCAGCAACTGCGCCTGAGACGATGGTTGCCGCTGTACCAGCGAATGCCAGTTGAAAGAAGAACTTAGTACTTAAAGGTATTCCCGTCCAGTTTAAGGATGGAAAGATCCCCTTGTAGGCATCCCCTACCGCTGGGCTGTTGTCAGCACCAGAGAGTAAAAATCCCCCACTCCCGATCAAGTCATTCCCTTCACTGAACATCAAGCCAAAACCGATCACCCAAAAGGCAACACTCGACAGGGCAAACACGATCAGGTTTTTTGCCAGGACATTGACGGCATTCTTCTCCCGACAAAATCCCGTTTCTAACATGCAGAAACCAGCGTTCATAAAGATTACTAGCATTGCGGCGATCGTTACCCAAGCAGTATCGAGATTGACTTTGAGTTCTTCTGCCATTTTAATCGGATCTGGCGGAGCTTTCTCTGCCACAGCAGCAAGATTCCAGAACACGATAATTACAGCCGCGATCGGCAAGCAAGTTCGCCCGACAGTGGATAGTTGTCCATACCACCTAACAGCAAATAGCCTTCTAAACGTACTGTTGAGGCTAAGATCTAGATCACTTTGTTTTCTTTTAGAGGGGGTTCTGACAGTCATAGATGTGTTTTAATGCCTTCGACAAGCAGAATGTAGTATTTTAAGTTTTTGTAGCAACACCACAGATAATTAACCAGATCCGTATGACTCTAACTAATCACTCTCATGAGAAATTTAAGCAATACGATTAATCTGAAGATTTTTTAGGTACCTAGATTAAACATCGGAATTAACTGAAAAATGGTAAAACTGGATACAAATTGATATATTGACGATCGATACATCGGATCGACGATGATTAAAAATCATGAAAAATTGCAAAATTACCAATGCACGCATCCCCAACCTGCCTGGGTTAATGGAGATCGAGATCCGAGATGGCAAAATTAGTGAGATTAGCGATCGCTTAGTGGCAAAGGATCTGCCAGATTTAGATGTGGCTGGAGATTGGATTTCTCTAGGCGGGGTGGATCTTCAGATTAATGGAGCTTTAGGATTGGCGTTTCCTGATGTAAGAATGGGAGATTTCGATCGATTGACAGAGATCTGTAATTTTCTTTGGGATCAGGGCGTGGATGGATTTCTACCAACGATCGTCACTACTTCGATCGAGAATATTCATCGATCGCTAGCTGTCTTTGCTGATTTTATCGCCCAACAGCCGCCCAATACAGCCCAAATCCTCGGAATACATCTTGAAGGGCCATTTCTCAATCCCCAAAAGCGGGGTGCCCATCCGGTTGAATACTTACTACCTTTAACAATCGACAATATTACAAAAGTTCTCAGTAAATATACTGAGATAGTCAAAGTAATTACCCTTGCCCCTGAATTAGACCACACAGGCATGGTAATTCCCTATTTACGGTCTGTAGGTATTATTGTCAGTCTAGGACACTCACAGGCGAATTTTGACCAGGCTGAAAGTGCATTTACGACCGGAGCCTCAATGGTGACTCATGCTTTTAATGCTATGCCAGGGTTACATCATCGAGAGCCAGGATTACTCGGTTCTGCTCTAACGCAAGCTCATGTTCAATGCGGCTTTATTGCAGATGGTCAACACGTTCATCCAGCGATGTTAAAAGTGCTATTGAGATCGGGTGAGTATAGCAAGGGTCTATTTCTGGTGAGTGACGCTTTATCCCCATTGGGTTTGCCTGATGGTAAATATCCCTGGGACACCCGTGAGATTGAAGTAATTAATGGTACTGCTAGATTACCAGATGGGACACTCTCCGGCACGACTCGATCGCTATTAGTCGGGGTAGAAAACTTAGTTGCATGGGGGATTTGTGATGTCGATAATGCGATCTCACTAGCAACTATTGCCCCTCGTAATGCCCTGATTTCACCGCTGAAAAAAAGCCTAGATGTTTCCGCTAGTTATGTAGGGCAAGTAGCTAATTTATTGCGATGGAAATCGAGTGAAATTCATTTGAGTTGGCAAAGAATTTAGCATGATGAGAATATCTGATCGTGATCAGTCGATCGAACAATGTTCATCCCCGCAGCGGCAAACCGCTGATAGGCCGCATCAGCCTGATCCGTATAGTCAATAATCCCAGGAATCACGACTGGAGAAGTACAGTCTGCTAATAGATAAACCTTCCTTGCTAAAGCTGAATCGATCGCATTTATTTCTATTAATAGATCGTTAATAGTCCAAGCAACACAATGACTCTGAGCTTGTCCGGCAATAATTAACTTATCTGAAGCTAATAACTGCTGAATTAAACTATCATTTTTACTAGCAATTCGATCGCCAAATTGATTTGTAAAAACTTCTGGAGCCAAAGCTGAATAATTTTCAGTCAAGGTTCGATCTCCCTTAATCGAAAAACTCGCCTGACTACTGCGAGCAATCCCATGAAAGAAGATCGCCTCCTCTACCGCAGGGACTAAAGCATGTCCAATTCCACCCAGCATTGCATGATACGGCCAGATTAAGAGCGGGTACTTACCGCCATCACTCAATTGCTGAACATAGTGTAGCGCATACGCTTGAAGCTGATCTGACGACTCATTACCAAAGGCAGGATTGACGCGCCATCGTCCCGATTTTACTTCCTCAGGCGAGATTGTCGTCACTGCTGGCGTGGGGTGTTCGCCCCGTTCATCAATCCAAAACACCGGATGGAAAATCTGGTGGAGATGATGAGTGTCTAATGTTGCAATAATTTGGTCGATTTCACCTAAATTGCGATAGATAAACTCACAAATTCTGATACTATCATCGATCGCACCTCGTCCACTTTTACCGCCGACAAACAGCTCAAACTCTGGCAAACAGAAGGTATTCTGAACATCGATTAGCAATAAGCTAACATTACTCTGTGTCTGAACTGTGGGACTAATTTGATGTTGTTTTGCCCACAATCTAGCCGCATTCGATCGATCTTGATAGGGTACACGCCAAATCTCGCCGACGGTCTCTGGCTGAAAGTGTTGGGGAATAGGTAGTTGGTTCATATATAGTAATTATAAATTAATCAATTTAATTAATTATAGTAATTTTTACCATATATAGCAATCCGCACAATTACGGATGTCTCGCAAGTTGACACAATTCGCGATCTTAATAATTTAGGCTCTTTACTACTCAAAAATAACCGCGCTCAATTCACTATTCACTATTCACCATCCACTATCCACTATCCACTATTCACTATTCACCAATTACCCTAATTGCCATGCCAGTATCTCGATCGAACAAATGAACTTTATCGATCGCTACTGATAGCCAAACTTCCTCACCAACTGCCACTAATTTATCTGGTGCAACTCGGACTTGCAGCGTTAGATCTGCTTGCTCCAAATCTTGAACTTTGACAGCAATATAAGTATCATTGCCCAAAGCTTCTACTGTCTCGATAATGCCTCGAAAATTCTTAGTTGCAGGTAAACCAACTGTCAGATGTTCGGGACGAATTCCCATAACTATCGATCGATTGGCATACTGATTTAATACTAGTTCCCATTCGGCTGCTAGGGTGATCCGAAATTGATTATTGCCGATCGATAGTGGTAATTGCACCTGTACTGGAATCAAATTCATTGGCGGTGAGCCGATAAATTGAGCAACAAAAAGATTGGCTGGATGATTGTAGATCTCCAGCGGGGTATCAACTTGCTGGATCTGCCCTTGATTCATCACGGCAATGCGATCGCCCATTGTCATCGCTTCAGTTTGATCGTGGGTGACATAGATGGTAGTTGTCCCCAATTGACGTTGCAATTTGACGATTTGAGTCCGAGTTTCCGCGCGTAACTTAGCATCGAGATTTGATAATGGCTCATCCATTAAAAATACTTGAGCATCACGAGCAATTGCTCTACCCAAAGCAACTCGCTGCTTTTGTCCACCTGAAAGTTGCTTGGGGAATCTATTTAATAAACCCTTAATTTGCAGCATCTCAGCAACTTGATGAACCTTCTGAGCAATGATTTTTTCACGAGCAGAAATATAGCGCAAACCACGGGGAAATCCTCTAGTAATTTCGACTAGAAAGTTCTCAACTTGTGGTGGTAAACCGTCTGTCTTTGGAGCAAGAGCTGATGTGTCGAAAGATTGACTCCGCCGCAACCCAAACGCAATATTGTCATATACCCGCATGTGTGGGTAGAGTGCATAACTCTGGAACACCATCGCAATATCCCGTTCCTTCGGCGGCAAATCGTTTACCAGCGTCTCCCCAATCCTGATGTTCCCCGCAGTCAGTGTCTCTAACCCCGCAATTAGCCGCAGCAAGGTACTCTTCCCACAGCCAGACGCACCAACTAGCACCATGAACTCACCATTGTTGATCGTCAGACTTACCCGTCGCAGGACACTTTCGGGAACTGGGAGATCTGCTGATCTAGATTTGCTCTTACTATTTGCAGTAGGATGATAACTTTTGTAGATATTTTCGAGAATAACTTGAGCCACTGTAGATCGCTGTCAATTATACGAGAGTCTTTATCTTCCCACACTATCGCAAATAGCTAACCTTTGCTGCCTCTGAATACTTGATATATAGCGGGAGTACCCCGCAGTTGGGATGGACATGATGCTCTCAGACTCATTTTGATGGAAATTCGACTGTTTCCTAGTCTCCAGCCTGAGTAGTTAGTTAGTCAGCGACTAAAGTCGCCGCTAGTGATGCAAAGTCTGCCTACGCAGACTAAAATCAATTCAAATATTCACTTAACCGAACCGTATTGGGGGGTGCCTAGCAGATGATTTAGAGATGAAATTGACATACTCCCACCAGTGAGCGGAGTACCTTTCTGGTGGGGGCATTC
>CASBPY010000002.1 GCA_949127675.1 Synechococcales cyanobacterium PMM_0072 | reverse complement strand
TATATCAAGTCCTTACCTGCCATTGAATAGTAGCTAGTCACAGCGCATACTTCTCAAGCTGCGCTTTCGCCTAGAAAGCCGCCCTGAAGTGCGGGGTTTTCACCCGATTTCCCGATAAACGATCTCAAAAACGCGCTACCACCGCCAAAGCTAGTCGTCGTAATCGTCGCTATGAAAATCGTATTCTCAGCGCACATACAGAAGATGAGTTCAATGACGAAGAGGACATAATTATATTTAAAGATAGTAATGAATTAGGGTGATTTAGTTACCGTACTAATTTGGGAAATTGCTGTTTTAATCGATCGAGCTTCGGCAGGTCATTTACGACCACATAAGGATAAGCGGGATTCCGATCGATAAAATCTTGATGATAGTCCTCAGCCGGATAAAACTTATTTAAAGCAACTAATTGAGTCGCGATCGGTTGGGAGAAAATGTTAGATTGATTAAGTTGGTTGATATAAGCTTTCGATACTCTTTGCTCGTCAGGACTATTGAAGAAAATAGCCGATCGATATTGCTTGCCTTGATCTGGTTCTTGGCGATCTACTTGGGTTGGATCGTGCGCGATAAAAAAGTAAATCTTTAATAATTGTCCGAGGGAAATCTGGTTGGGATTGTAAGTAATTTTTACAGCTTCGGCATGACTAGTTTTTCCCTTACTGACAACATCGTAATGAGCATCAGCGGCACTTCCACCTGAAAAACCAGAGACGACACCAGAAACCCCTTTAAGCTGCTCGAACACCGCTTCTACACCCCAAAAGCATCCGCCTGCGAGGACGATAGTTTGCGAGCCTTTTGCTTTCGGAGCTGGCAGATCAATTGCTGGATCGAGCATTTTAATCTCCTGAGCCGTTGCGGTGCTGGGATTGGCAACAGACTTGGACGTAGGCAAGCTACAAGCACTAATCACCAGCGGAAGTAAAAAAATGCCCAAAATCAAACGGGGATATCGATAGAAGTTAGGTGAGAACATACTCGATCGGGGAAGTGCGATATCTTTACTTCTAATATACAAGCTCGATCGAGTAATGGATTTACTCACATCACATTTAATAATGTGAGTTGACTATTCACCATTCACCAATATTCTAAGCATGGCTAAACACAGTCAATTCCTGATTAGATGGCTCAGTAATATTTGGTAAGTCTAATTTGAAGTCAGATGATGAAACAGGTTCAATCCCCAGACCTTTGCTTGCAAGTCTGTCTGTGACAGCAACTAAATCAGATTGGAGTTGCCGATTTTCGCTCTGCAATGACATAATCTTGTTCTTAATTGGAGCCAATCGTTCGGCAAATTTGCGACTATAAACCTTGGGTAATTCTCTAATCACCTGCTCCAGCATGTGACCACGTTCGCTGAGTTGGCTGATGGTTTGGCGCAACTGTTGGATTTCTAAATCTCGCCGCTGGAGTTGGTGCTGGTAGAAGTGAACTTGTTGTTCGACCCCCTGAAGTTGTTCGCGCAATAATCTAACTTCAGCTCGATAATCACCAGCTACTTCTGGTCTGGGTGCGTAAGCAGTATTGTCTTTGACTAATCGAAATAGTTCTTGGGATAATTGTTGGACAAGTTTGTCGCGAATGCTGAGTTCTTCACGAAATCTAGCAACTTCAGCTTTTAACGTCGATACACTGGTAGTCTGAGCTTGGTTCACGGGGTATCACCTGGAATTTGATCGAGGAAATACTATGAATGTACCAGTTTGTGAGGATTGTCGCAACGGTATCTTCGTCTCAATCCACAATTGATGTCTATCGATCAAACCCTGCTTAGATAGCTATAATACTGATTCCAGACCCCCGATCGTGATAGGCTTAGGGCATCAGAAATATCAAAAAGAGTAGGGCGATCGATAATGAGCGCAGGTAGCAGTACGCAGCAAATTAAGTTTGGGACTGATGGGTGGCGGGGAATTATCGCCGATGATTTTACATTTGCCAATGTATGTAAGGTAACACGAGCGATCGCTGCATACTTAAACACGGCTTACAGTCAGGATCGTCCGGTATTAGTTGCTTACGATCCAAGATTTTTGGCGGATGAGTTTGCCCATACTGCTGCCGAAGTATTAGCAGATTTGGGTTGGACAGTAAAGCTTGTTGATCGAGATTGTCCGACTCCTGTAATTGCGTATAATGCGCGGCATCTCAATTCTGCTGGTGCGCTGATGTTCACCGCTAGTCACAATCCTGCTGCCTATTGTGGGATTAAGTATATTCCTGACTATGCAGGGCCAGCAACGATCGCGATTACTGATACGATCGTTGCTAATTTGGAAAGTGCCAGCGATGCACCACCAACAAAGAAGAATAGCCATAAAATTAGCACTTTCGATCCGCAACCAGAGTACTTTAAGTTTATCTATACTCTGCTTGATGTTGAGCGAATTCGATCGGCCAAACTCAAAGTCAAATTCGATGCGATGTATTCAACCTCGCGGGGATATTTGGACAAAGTACTACTCCATTGCGGCTGCGAAACCGAGAGCCTACACATGCAGCGGGACGTATTATTTGGTGGAGGAATGCCCGAACCAAAAGCAGAACTGCTGGGTGAATTAATCAAACTAGTCCAAACGGATAAAGCCGATCTCGGTGTAGCGACAGATGGCGACGCAGATAGATTTGGAATCGTCGATGAGCTAGGCAACGTGCTCACGCCCAATACCGTCCTCCTCGTCCTCGCCAAGCACTTAATTAAGAATAAGGGCAAAACTGGTGCAATCGTCCGCACCGTAGCAACTACCCACCTCCTAGACAACTTTGCCGCCAAGCATGGTGTCCAACTAATTGAAACCGCTGTTGGGTTCAAATATATCGGCGAACAGATGCGGGAAATCCCCGTGCTGATTGGTGGTGAAGAATCCGGTGGCTTGAGCATCATCGGGCATATTCCCGAAAAAGATGGCATCTTAGCTGATATGTTGATTGCCGAAGCGATTGCGTATGAAGGCAAACCATTGAGCCAAATGGTAGCAGAAGTCATCGCCGAAGCTGGTGGGCCATTATTCAATCGTCGTCTGGATTTACATCTCGACAATGATCACAAAGAAACAGTAATGAAGACTTATCTCGAACATCCACCCACGAGTATCGCGGGGATTGATGTGAAAGAAGTTGGTCGCAAAGATGGGGTGAAATTCTATCTCGCCGATGGTGGTTGGGTACTACTCCGCGCCTCCGGTACTGAGCCGTTGATTCGCGTCTATCTAGAGACTCATTCTGCCGATGAGTTGCAAAAATTAGCCTCGACAATGGAAACGGCGATCGAAGCTCTAAAATAAAGGATAGATTCGTAAGGTGTGTTAGGTTGCAAGTCTAACGCACCAATCCAGATCTTCGTGCGAAAACGTAAATGCAATGACAAATTTAGTTATTTCGACGATTACTGCTACCTGGATCATTCTCATAGCCCTCATCTCAGTCCAGAATGCTAGCTTAGTCAGCATCAACTTTATGGTGTGGAAATCGATCGATCTTCCCTGGGGACTAGTATTAGCTGGCGCAGTTGCTCTCGGATTTCTCATCGGTGGCTGTCTCCCACTCTTGCATAGCAACTCCGCCACCGTCAAACGGAGATAACCCCATTTCCTAATTATTAAAATTTGTTGCCTTGTCTTCAGAATTGCGAACAGACATCTATACAAGGCTGCTATCGTAAGGGAGATCGATCGGAGCCAAGCTTCATGTACAAGCCATTTTTAAACCACTTAGAACGCGAACTGACCGCCAAGTTTGACTTGCAGGCGCGAGAAATTCCGGCTGGTTTGGAATTAAATGTCAGCGACCGTGGCAAAAGCCCCGCAATGATTCAAAGTTGGTCTTATCAATGCCCCCAGCTACGCAAGATTCGGTACACATACATTGATGCTGGTGAAAGCTCCCAGATTTTCAACTGCGTGATTTATCCCGATCATCATTATGATTTACCGCTATTAGGACTGGATTTTCTCTCGTTTGGTAAAGTCAAAAACTTGGTGGTACTTGATTTTCAGCCGTTATTTCAAGACGCTGACTACCAGAAAAAATATATCGAACCGTTGAAATTTCTGCACGATCGATATCCCGATCTTTCCCAAGATCTAGAGATGAAATTTTACGATTCCAATCAATATTTTTCCAAGTATCTACTGTTTGCCAAAACCGATCCTGAAACCGTCTCAACGAGACTGCTAGCAGCATTCAAGGATTATCTAGATCTATATTGGCAGATGATTGATCGAGCCGAACCGCTGACCGATCCTTCAGATATCCAACGCATTGTCAAAGCTCAAAAAGACTACGATTGCTACAGCGCAGAACGCGACCCCGCTTCAGGACTATTTAGTAGCTATTTCGGACATGAATGGTCAGAACGCTTCCTGCACGAGTTCTTGTTTGAGGACTCTGTACCTTTAGCGGTTGTATAGAACCCATCAGCAGATGTCAAATGGGGGGCGGGTTTTGTTGATGTTGATCGGTACAATCGATATTAATTGGCATAAACCCGCCCTTACAGATCCAAAAATACCTACGCACCATCTCCTGAAAAATGACGCTCTATCAGCCTTTTCTTGACTACGGCATTGAATATATTAAATCACGATTAGAGATCGATGATTACCCGATTCCGTTAGGATTTGATCGTAATAGTGCGATGACAGGGAAAGGTGATAAGCAAGTAGAAGTCCTGACAACCAGTTACGGCTTCCAATCTCCTAAACTGCGGCAAATTCGAGCCGCACATGTCCAAGGTGGAGCATCCCTACAAGTTCTAAATTTTGTAATTTTCCCAGCTCTCAACTACGATTTACCTTTTTTTGGGGCAGATCTAGTTACTCTACCAGGTGGACATTTGATTGCGATCGATATGCAGCCATTATTCTGGAACGAGCCAGCATATCAAGAGCATTACACCACACCGATTTTGCCGATGTTTCAGGAGTATCAGCAGCATCTACCCTGGGGTGGTGATTTCCCTGAGGAAGCAAAGGCATTTTTCTCACCAGCCTTCCTCTGGACTCGTCCTTCAGAGATAGAAGCAGTGGAAACCCATGTATTTGGAGCGTTCAAAGATTATCTTAAAGCCTATCTCGATTTTGTCGATCGAGCCGAGCCAATTACCGATCCACAACGATTAGAAGAGATCAAGCAAGCACAACTGCGATATGTGCGGTATCGCTCCGAAAAAGATCCCGCGCGAGGAATGTTAAAGAGATTTTACGGTGAAGAGTGGACTGAGGAATACATCCACGGCTTCTTATTCGACCTAGAGCGAAAATTGATTGAAAGTTGAAATCTTTCTGTAGATAGCCGGAACAAGTGATGTTACGACCGCATCAGTAATGGCTTGCACAGCCTGATCTTGAGCGAATATTAACGTTTGTGACAAAAATGAGGAAGAAATGAAAAACAGCCTGCCAGACATTGTATAAACTTAACATAATAGTTAATATTAGTTATAAGAGAATAGCTCCGTACAAAATAGAGCCAGACTTGTCCAGCTCTCATATTAGTGCACGAGTTCTTCCAAATTTATTGGCTGTGTTACCCACAGGGTGCAACTCCAGTACATAAATTTGACACTAAAACTTTAAACGGATAAAAGGATTAAATATATGTTAGACGGATTCTCTAAAGTTGTTGCACAAGCAGATGCCCAAGGTCAATACCTGAGTGCTGGACAATTAGACGCTTTGGCTGCAATGGTAGCTGATGGCAACAAACGCATGGATACCGTTAACCGGATCACTAGCAACTCCTCCACCATCGTTGCAAATGCAGCTCGAAGCCTATTTGCTGACCAACCAAACCTGATTGCGCCAGGTGGAAACGCTTACACTAGCCGCCGGATGGCAGCTTGTTTGCGTGACATGGAAATCATTCTCCGCTATGTCACCTACGCAATCTTTGCAGGCGACGCTTCCGTCCTCGATGATCGTTGTTTGAATGGTTTGCGCGAAACTTACCTAGCACTGGGTACTCCAGGCGCATCCGTAGCTGCTGGTGTTTCTAAAATGAAAGACGCAGCAGTAGCAATTGCTGGTGACAAAAACGGCGTAACCAACGGCGATTGTAGCGCGTTGATGTCAGAAGTTGCTGGTTATTTCGATCGGGCAGCAGCAGCAGTAGGGTAGTTAGACGTAGATAGTTAGACGTAGGGTGGGCACTGCCCACCATCTAACAGTATCTATTTACTAAAAACTATTCAATGATTTGAAAATTTGTAAACCATTCAATCTAGGATCGAAAAATCGTGAAAACTCCATTAACCGAAGCCGTCGCTACTGCTGATTCCCAAGGTCGCTTTTTGAGCAGTACCGAAATTCAAGTTGCGTTTGGTCGCTTTCGTCAAGCTACTGCTAGCTTAACTGCTGCTAAAGGCTTAACAGCAAATGCTGAATCATTGGCAAATGGTGCAGCAAATGCTGTTTACCAAAAATTCCCCTACACCACTACTATGTCCGGTCCTAACTTTGCTGCTACTGCCACTGGCAAAGCAAAGTGTGTGCGTGACATCGGTTACTACCTCCGCATGGTTACTTACTGTTGTGTAGTTGGTGGTACTGGCCCAATGGATGACTACCTCTTGGGTGGTTTGGCTGAAATCAACAAAACTTTTGACTTATCACCTAGCTGGTATATTGAAGCTCTCAAGTACATCAAATCAAACCACGGTTTGGCTGGTGATGCTGCGGTAGAAGCTAATTCTTACCTCGACTATGCAATTAACTCCCTGAGCTAGTAAATGGTTCAGAGTTATCCCCTAAAGTTATCTCCCACTGCTTGCGATTTCGTTGGCAATAGGAAATAATTTGGGGGTATTTTTATGTATATTAGTACCTGTAGATACTTGACATAGCAATCTAAAATCTAAATGAACGATCCTGACTTACTCAAGACATTGCTTGCGGCTATTGCTGAGGCGGCTTCATCTACTCAGATGGTCAAAGCTGTTGAGAAGTTAGCCGATGCAAGGCTAGAAGCTGCTGTCCCAAACCTAATCACTGTTTTGGGCTATAACAATCCTGGGGCGGCAGTAGCAGCGGTAGAAGGGCTGATTGCGATCGGCAAACCTGCTGTTCAACCACTGTTAGACTTGCTGGATGGGTACAATTATGGAGCGAGAGCATGGGCACTGAGAGCGTTAGCAGGCATTGGCGATCATCGAGCACTAGATTTATTATTAGATGCTGCCAAAAATGACTTTGCCCTGAGTGTCAGGCGGGCAGCGGCAAGAGGCTTGGGGACAATTCATTGGGATGAATTGGCGGTAGAATCGATCGAACCCACTCAGGCAAAAGTAATCGAAGTACTCCTCACAGTGTCCCAGGATCATGAGTGGGTGGTTAGATATGCGGCAATTACTGGATTGCAGGAATTGGCGATCGCTAGTACTATCACTAGCCCCGATCTGACTCGCCAAATTTTGGGACATTTCGATCGATTAGTGGACAGTGATGATAATTTAGCGGTGATTGCTAGAATCTGGCTAGCGCAAAAAGAGATCCAAACTTATATTGCAGAAATCTTGAGCGCACAACCTGCTCTAGAGCCAAATATCTCCATTGATTGGCAAACAACTCTTGCCAAACTCTATGCTCGAAAACGCCAAGAGCAACCCTATCCAGAAGGCGACCCCTACAAATTTCGAGATGTTGCTGCTGCAATTCTCAAAGGTGAATGAGTCACAATTTATCATTCACTATATTCCATCCCAACTAACCTTTCTAGCCACCATAAGATTGCCCAAACTATTGGCACTGTGGCAGCTAAACCGAGCCAGAAATTGTGGGCAAATGCCGGAGATTGATCGAGTGCCCAACCACCTAATGGTGGCCCAATGGCGTAGCCAGCCGCCCAGCAGAGGGAATTGATTGAAGTGTAAACACCGCGCAAGGACGGAGGTGCGAGATCTGCGATGAGGGCTGAAGCAGTGGGAGTATAAGCAACAATGGCGATTGCAAATAATCCTAAGCCCAAACTAGCCCAGACAAGTTGGTAATTGGCACTCGTACCAGTAACGGTGATACAGATAAAACCGAGGATCCAAAAGCCGCCAGAAATCATTAACGATCGAGCATGATTTAGTCGCCGTAATAATTTTAGAATCGGTAACTGACAGGCAACTGTCATTAGTAAATGTCCCGTAAACAGGGTACTAATTACTTGAGGATTGAAGCCAGGCGCATCAGATTGAGGCACAAAACCACTAAAGTAGAGCGGTAAAGTCACTTGAGTTTGAGAAATATAAACTGTCAAGATAATATTGACTAAAACATAGACTAATAAACGCCTGTCGCGTAACGCGGTACTATAGCCGCTGATAAACTGGGGTGCTATTTTGTGCGGTTGTAATGTCTCACGAATAGCCAGAGCAATCGTAATAAAAAAGCAGCAAAAAGAAATCCCATCGATCATAAATAGATAGCGATAGGAACCTGTGGAACCTATTAATAAACCACCTGCAATAATTCCCAAACCCATGCCGACATTATCAGCTAAACGGGTAATTGCATAGGCAAACCTGCGATCTTCTCCAGTTGTCAGATCGGCAACGATCGCTTCATTCGCAGGCCAATATAAACCTAGCCCAAATCCCTGAATTAAACAGCCCACAACTAGGGTCAGAAAATCATTAGTAATTGTAAAAATAAAGCAGGCGATCGCTAAAACTAATGTCGCTAATAATAGGACTGGTTTTCGACCCCACCGATCGGCATAAGTGCCACTAATTAATCGTCCAGCGATACCAGAAATAGAAGCACTACCTAATGCTAACCCGACAGATGTTGCCGATAATCCTACTTGTTGGACGAAAAAAATTGGAGCGTAAAAGATCGTAAAACCACTGCCAATTTCTGATAGCAATCGACCCAACGCTAGGATCCAAATCTGTCGAGGTAGCTTGGACATATCGTTGGCGAAGCCTGCCGTAGGTAATCGAATATCGAGCCAACTAAAAATCACGGTATCTACACTAAATAGATAACCTTACTTTATCACGCCCTCTGGTTAATCTAGGTAGATCCTAGCCGTCCTGTCTAAGTACATCCACTCGGACTTGACCAATACCGTCATTTTTGATCCCAATTGCTTCGGCCGCACCAGCAGAAACGTCAATAATGCGACGACGGCTGAAGGGACCGCGATCGTTGATCCGGACGATCACTGTCTTACCCGTCTTGAGACTAGTGACTCGAACTTTGCTGCCAAAAGGTAGTGTCCGATGTGCTGCTGTTAAACCACTAGGGTTGTAACGCTCACCATTGGCTGTCTTTGAACCAGCTTCGCTCCCATACCAGGATGCTTGCCCACTTTGAGTCGCAACAATTTGATCGAGAACTGGTGTGGTCATAGGCTGGCCAGTTTTAACCGTTAATGGTACTGAAGCTGGGAGCCTGCTAGGAGTAGTAGTTGGCTGTTTCTGTTCGACTGGAATGGCAATACTTGGCTCTGGTGCGACGATTGTGTCACCAACTTGAGCGATCGCTGTGACTACGATTTGAGTGGTTTTGTCATTGATTCCGAATTTAGGTACACCCGCTTCAAACATCGGCAGGTCTTGCCCTTGGCTCAATCCTTTCGGATGGTAATCTTTGAGGTCACGAATGATCGGAGCAGATTGGGGTAATGAGTTGAACTGGACTCGATTGATCTTTGTCCCAACGGCGGCAATAGCAGGATCTGGACTAATAAATATCTGGGTTTTTGGAGTGATTGAAATAGGTAGGGGGAGCGGAAACACTGGACTGACGATCGCTACCCGTGAATTGGTTGGGTTGGGAATCGGGAAGGCTGGGTCTGTAACCCGAATATTGGGATGGAAAATCGGATTTACTAATGGCAGTTTTGCGACAGCAGCTTGTGTCCTGAGCTTAGAGACAAGATTCTTTTTCGATCGACCAGACAATTTAGACTGATTGGTGATCACCTTAACGATCGGCAGCTTGCTTACTAATGGTACTGGTGCAAACTGTGTTGGAATTATCGGATCAGTTTCGAGTTCGGTCACAAGCAACGGCGTAATCGTCGGTAGAGATTGTGGCGAAACGGGGATATAGTTAGCCCCAGATCTTGGAGCTGAGAATGGTAGAGTGCTTGCATGGACACTAGCAACAGGGCTGATCGCGGTAGTGAGAACTACTGTAACTAGATAAATCCAACGATTTTGATTCATATCCTTTGAATAGAAACGATATTGAGTGATTGAGTTTACTTCAAGCTGCTAGTTGCCTACTACCGATCGTCTTCGCGTGTGCTCTACTAGGAGCCTTCCCATTGGGAACACTTTTACGCTCAACCTCAGGTTATGAACTAGCCGATCTAGCTTGCCTAACTTAATTGCTAGTTTGTGGGTAATCCAGCCCAGTAATCATACTTGTTGGCGGAGCAGTCATAACGTTGTTTTAACTACAATCGCCAGACTTCATTGCCCAAGTATATTACTAGTCTACCCTCAGAACTGTCCTCACTATCCTTTCTGATTCAAAGTCCGATCAACATTGAGATCGACTATCAATTACTTCCGATCTATTCCGCTCCTGACTGCGGAGAATTATTGTATGCTCTGCCCTAGGTCTAGGGACTTTAGTCAGTAGCGTCTAGTTAAAAAATGCCTAAAAAATTGGGGTGGGCTTTGTTGTAATATTGTAGCTGCACCACGGAAGAGATTCCGTAAAACAAAGCCCAGTGAGATATAAATATCCAGTTGTCAACATCAATCTGTAGACTGTAAGTTCAGTCTAACGATTGCGACGACCTTGACGACGACCTTGACTTTCACCACCACCTAACACATCCATCTTGATAGTCTTGACACCCATCTTACTGGTCAAACCAATAGCTCTGGCTGCACCGACAGAAAGATCGATGATTCTGTTGCCGATGAATGGACCACGATCATTAATCCGTACAACTACCGACTTGCCAGTAGTTGGACTTGTGACTCGAACCTTTGTACCGAAAGGTAGAGTCCGATGAGCCGCAGTGAGTCCACTAGGATTGTATCTTTCCCCATTTGCCGTGAGGGGACCGCCTTCACCTGGTTGGTTGCCGTAGAAAGAAGCTTGACCAACAGACTGGGCGATTAACTGTTTTGATTCGATTGAGGGATTGGATTGATTGGAAGTGACTGATGGTGTAGCAGATGCGGCTGTAGATAGAGTCAGCGTTGCTACGAGAGCAGTTAATCCAGTCAAAGTTTGATAATTCATAAGCTCATTGTGAAAGGTCATTTGGCGTTGAGATTTAGCAGAAATTCTCCAATGTTTTGGGATAATTTCACTATTTGCTAGCTCATTTTTGTTCCGTATTCACCTCAAGGTGCAGAACGCTGGGTCTACCATAACACGGACTTTTCCTGAAAAATATGACTCAAAGTCATTGACAAATTGAGATTTATGTGCTTCAGAAAAAGCTCGATCGGCCAACGGAAACATGCGCGATCCCCACTCAACCAAGCTTTGAGCAGTAATATTTCGGACGTTTTTTGATAAGAAAAAGTAATATATTACATTTCTTCACATCTGTTATTCAAATAGTTTTTTGATCGAAATTGGGTTGACAGGTTTATCGGATTAACATTTATTTAGCGAGATTTTAATGGATTTGGATTTTCAGGTGATTCCCAATCAAAAATATACTCTTGGCTTTGGTTGGGATATTATTTATCGATGATCACCTTGGATACTATGCCGACAATCGCGGTAAAATGCCAATGCCGATCGTGTACGAGTGGAATATGGATTATCAAGAAGCAGGTGTTGATGTTGTAGCGGGGAGAGCTTTTGTCGAAAACATTAAATCCCTTGTGCAAGGTACTCATCGCCCAGGTGTGTTAGGTGGTTTTGGTGGTTTCAGTGGCTGGTTTGAGCTGCCGACTGGATATCAGCAGCCTGTGCTGGTATCGGGCACGGATGGGGTCGGTACCAAGCTCAAAATCGCCCAAGAGTTGGATAATCACGCTTCGATCGGCATTGATTTAGTGGCAATGTGTGTAAATGATATTCTCACTTGTGGCGCGGAGCCGCTGTATTTTCTTGATTATTTGGCAACTGGTAAGCTCAATTCAACTCAGTTGACTCAGGTAGTCGCGGGAATTGCCGATGGTTGTCGTCAAGCGGGTTGCGCGCTGCTCGGTGGTGAGACAGCGGAAATGCCAGGATTTTATCAGTCAGGTGAGTACGATCTGGCTGGCTTTGCTGTGGGTATTGCGGAGAAGAGTAAGCTGATCGATGGCTCCCAGATTCAGATCGGGGATGTCGCGATCGGACTAGCCAGTAGTGGTATTCATAGTAATGGCTATAGTCTGGTTCGCAAAATTATCAACGATGGCGGTTATCGGTGGGAGGATACCCCCAGTCAGCTAAAAGGGCAGAATCTGGGGCAGGTGTATCTAACCCCTACTCAAATCTATGTCAAGCCAATTTTGGCGGCGATCGCACACCAATTACCGATTCATGGGATGGCTCACATTACAGGTGGTGGTTTACCCGAAAATTTACCGCGCTGTCTGAGTGCTACCCATTCTGTGGAGATGAATCTCAATGGTTGGCAAATCCCCCCTGCTTTTCAATGGTTGGCGGAGGCGGGAAATGTGGCTCCAGCGGATATGTTCAATACTTTTAATATGGGGATTGGCTATGTGGTAATCGTACCTGCAACAGCAGTGAGTGACTCGATCGCTTTTTTCAAGTCACAGCAACTTGAGGCTTATGAGATCGGTACTGTAGTTGCAGGCGATCGATCTTTGATTGGGATACCTGGATAGAGTTGCTGTTATTGCTAAGGGACACAACGATTGGAAATCGTTGCTCATGTTACAAAGTCCGCCTTCGCGGACTAAATCTCTTAGTCCGCGAAGGCGGACTTTGCATCACTAGCGGTGGTTTTAACCGCACGCTCTATGAAATTAATTCAACTCAAAATTTTGAATTGTTGACGAGCGAAGATAGAGATCGGGAATACTTTCCTTGGAGAAGCTAGCCTGATTGAGCTGTTGTTGGAGCGGTAGATCTCGATCGATCACAATACCTAAGGATTGAGCTGATGGGGTGAATCGATCGTGAGTCCACAAGATCCAGCGACTCTCAGGGGATAGTACATCTAGCTGCTTGGTTTGACTAGTTAGATAGACTACTGAATTTGGCAACGTCTCGATCTGAGTTGGTTCATTCATCTGGAC
The DNA here is from genome assembly GCA_949127675.1 of Synechococcales cyanobacterium PMM_0072. Taxonomy (GTDB): domain Bacteria; phylum Cyanobacteriota; class Cyanobacteriia; order Cyanobacteriales; family Chamaesiphonaceae; genus Chamaesiphon. The sequence continues at coordinate 1,147 of CASBPY010000002.1, read as the reverse complement.
GGCTGCCAAAGTTTCTAGCACCCGTTGATTGCCGGAAATTAAACCCGTACCCGCCGTCCATAATTTGACATTGAGATTCGTGGATTTACTGGCATAGAAGTAGAGTGTACAAGCAGCAATTACCGCTTGCTCGAAATCAGCGGCATCCCAATTGGAGCCACTATCGAGATAAATAATTACATCCTGTCCACCTCGATCGATCTCCAGTTCCCGCACCTGAAATTCCCCATATCTAGCACTCGTGCGCCAGTGAATCATCCGCATCGAATCACCATAACGGTAAGGGCGGAGCGAACGAGTAATCCCCTCATTAGCCGCTTCGAGATTCCGACTGGAAGACTGACGATTGGTGGATCGATCGCTAGCCAGCCCATCGAGCAAGGGACAGCGATCGAGTTTGAGCACTTGAGGATAAACATAAGCAATTGCGGCTGATTGACGATGCCGCTGACACCAAAATAAGCCGATCGGGGCACCACTTCTGAGGGCAACTTTTCCCCACTGATATACACCTCTTTGCTCGGTGGGCTGGTAATAAACCCATTGATATGTCGATCGAGCCAAAACTTGTTCTACTGTTGTTTGAGGTGGATTTAGTCTGTTCAATGGGGTGAGATCTTGGACTTGAAACAGGGTGTGAATCTGGGTGGTTGGATTGTGGATAGTTAGTGAAATCTCTAGATCTGCTCCAGCCGTAACTGGTAAAATCGGATCGCGACTGACTGTCAGAGCTTGGATCGATCGAGCTGGTAAAATCGCCCCGACACTCAACAAAGCAATACCCACGCCACTGATTACATACAGCCATCCCGCCATCGTATTTGTCGCGGCACCAAAGAAGCAAATCGTTAGCACCATTAACAACCAGCCAGCGTAGGCGGGAGTTACCCAGTTAGTTTCCAGCCATTTAGTAGCACGGTTGAGCATGAGAAATTAGATTTGGCGATTGAGATTAATGATTGATATTAGTTAGAATACCCAACCTGTCCCAATCTGCACAAACGCGGTAAAATTTCTAACTAGGCATCTTCCGTATCAATTTCAGCTCGCGCTCACCAATCATTGCTGAAACTAGACCAATAATCTGACATCTTTTACTAATACATAAGAACTAGTAAAGGCACAGATCTGAGGGTACCCACAAGGG
>CASBPY010000001.1 GCA_949127675.1 Synechococcales cyanobacterium PMM_0072 | reverse complement strand
GTCACATAGCGATCGGCTAAATCCGTAGCTTTTTGGATATCATCACTCGCGCCAGTCGAGACTTTACCCATAATCAATTCTGCCGCCGATCTGCCGCCCGCTCTTGTCTGGTCGATCGACGACAATCTGTCGATCAAACCTGCCAGGGCGTAGCAGAGCTGGATCGAGGACTTCGGGGCGATTGGTAGCTGAGAGCAAAATCACACCCGTATTAGCAGCAAAACCATCCATTTCCGATAATAATTGGTTGAGCGTTTGTTCGCGTTCGTCATTACCACCGATGGGGGAATTAGCACTAGAGCGAGATTTGCCCAACTTCTTCCGCGAGGGGTCGCCCGTTATATCCGAAGGAAGAGCTTTGTGGGGAATCGCGGTCATTGTTTTTACTAGCAACACTTGTATGCTAGTATAATGTACTCATCAGTTTTTTCGCTGTCAGATTGCTCTTACCCTTAGATGGGCGCAAATTCTGGGAATGAAGTTTTAACATTTTATATAAACAAGGTGGGACTCATCTTGTCTGCGCGTGGAGGCTTCGGGGATACCCAGCCATTGAAGCGTGAAAGCCTTGAAGGAGAACTATCATACGCTCAAGCGTTGATGGTGGGTAACGTCACGGAACTTGTGAGGAAATCAAATTGAGTTATCAGAGCGAATGATTTTGACCATCAACCATCCGCCAAGAATACTGGCAACACCGAACAAGATATTACTCAGCAATTGCATTTCGGGCGTTTGAGCATTGGTAGAAACGATTGCCGCGCCAATAATTAATGCCCCAACAACTGTACTAAATGATCGCCGATTGGCTCCATCATTGACACTGCGCTGGACTCCATCCAAATCTTTAATTTCGATCTTGAGCTTTAACGTCTCTGAGCTAAATCGATCTAGCAAGAAAGCCAACTGGCGCGGCGACTGGAGTGAGAGTTGCTTTAATTCTAAGCCAGTTCTGAGTAACGACTGCACCAAATCATCACCAATTAACTGTCGCTGAAACATATCAGTCATCAGCGGTCGCACTTCCTCGAATAAATTAATTTCTGGATTAAATTGTCGTCCAACTCCTTCCAAATTTGCCAGAGACTTCGCAAATAAACCGATATTACTCGGCCAGCGGAGATTATTACGTCGTGCGGCTTGGAGGATTTCATAGAACGCCTGACTTGCATCCATATTCTGCAAGCTGAGATTATTATATTTGTGCAGCAATCGATCGTAGTCCCACTCCAAGCGGGATAGATCGAGTTCGCCCATCGGTTCGGCTAACTGGAGTGTAATTTGGGCACAACGCTGGGCATCGCTACTAATGATCGCCAAAATCATCTCGATTAAAGCCGCCTGGGTCTTTTTGTCGAGCCGCCCCATCATCCCACAATCCAACACCGCCACCCGACCATCGTTGAGATAGAATAAATTGCCTGGATGGGGATCGGCGTGAAACAAACCATCGACTAAATACTGCTGAAAAAATGCTCGAAAGCAAAGTACCGTAATCGCTTTGCGTTCATCCTCAATCTTGCCACCATACTCCTTCCCTGTAAACTGCGCCGCTAAAATTGGCACCCCATCCAGCCATTCTAATACTAATAACGTTTTAGTCGATAACTGTCGATCGACCTCTGGTACCATAATCTTCTTGGTGTCAAACCAGCGTCCCGCCAACAGATTCTCGCGCAATGCCTCGGTGTATCGCGCCTCCTGGGTAAAATCCAATTCAGCTTGGAGTGCAGTGCTAAATTCCGCAGCCAATGATACCAGATCGTAGCGTTTGCCAAAGTCAGTTCCAGAGAGGAGTTCGGCGACTTGCTTAATTAGCCCGATATCTCTGGTTACTAGTCTGTCGATCCCTGGACGCTGCACCTTGAGAGCCACCTGTCGCCCATCACTTTTTAATACAGCTCGATGAGTCTGCGCGATCGATCCTGCCGCAATCGGCTGTCGATCGATCTCGCGAAAAACTTCATTCAGAGGCCCCTGAATCTGCTGCTGTAAGACTGTTTCAATCTCCAACCAATCAATTGGTGGCACATTCGACTGGAGATCGCTAAGGGCGGTAATATAGTCCGGTGGTAGCAGATCTGGTCGTGTACTGAGCAGTTGTCCCAGCTTGACATAGACTGGCCCCAAATCAACTAAAATGCTGCGGAGAATCGCTGGTGGGGGAATGTCCACTCGGTCATTTAGCGTCTGGTTAGTCCCATCACCAGCTACTCGTTTGACTTTACCGATCGTCAAAATCTGCCGCATATAGTCCCAGCCATGCTGCAACAGTACTTGAGCTATTTCCCGCTGTCTGGAACTATCGATCTTGGTACTTGCCGTCATTTCGCGATTAGCTCCTGAAAAGTGATGGCGATTTATTTAGTCGTTGGCGGTAGCAGCGCGTGTGTCCGTGCCGACCTTAGGCTAACGCCAACAGCAATAGCTTTTCCGCCTGAGAATCGAGGATTGCCGATATTTTATCAATTATAGCTGTTTGATTTAGGTCGATCGAACTATTCACCAGAATGAAAAATGAGCCTAACCCTCACAAGTTCCTCACATTGATCGACTAATCTTAAATTATCAAGAGTTTTAAATCTAGCTTGGTAAAAAAGATGAAAAATAACGTTGCTTTAGATAACAAGCTTTGGATCACAATGATTATTGCGCTACTGATGACTTTTCTAATCATGTCTTGGACATATTATACCTAGCAATCTCGATTGAGTTTATCTAATTCCAAATGCTGGATTTATAGATCGGGACAAGCAGATCGATTATCAAAAAATTGGGTCAAAACCTCCTGATATCTGTCAGGACTTTCTAGGCGCAAACGCAGTTAAGCAGTCTGCGCTGTGACTAGCTACTATTCAATGGCAGGTAAGGACTTGATATAGTCTCGCAATACTTCAGCCATCGATATGTCTTGTGGTTCCGACTCCCTCGCCATCAGAGCGAACCAGTAGGGTTAAGTGGACGAATTGGCAAAGGTGCGATGATGGCATTACTAGATCGAGGGGATCTGTCGCAAATCGCTTATATTTTCCCCAAGGATGGTTATCAACAGATTCGTCATGCGGGATTAAGAGCATTGAGATCGTCAATTGTTGCAAATGCACCTGAACTTGCAGATTCTCATTCTGAGAGGCTTCGCCAACGAGTCGGTTCACGTTCGATGTTAATTATTAATCTTGCTTAAACAATTAACGGTTGCGATTGGGGGGTAACTAATGAATGTTAGACAAACAAGGAATTGAAAAATATGTAATGTTATACGATCGGATCTTGCGCGACCATCAAATCATTGTCACCGATGAAGATCTTCACAATATTTATCAATTAATATTACTAACTTTCGATCTTGACGATCTATATGACTCAATTGCCTGTTCTCCCGATCTAACTAAAACAGAAAAAATTAAGCAAGCGATGATTTCCTTGATGCCAAATTGCCATTCGATCGCCTTGAATTCGATCGATCTGGTATTTGAGGCAATGGAAGAAGAAGCTCATACAGATCTAAGTAAATCTCTGCATCGCTATTTAAGTGTTTGTGGTAAAAGTATTGGTGCCCAACTCATCACTGGCTACTTAGCAAGTAAAAATCAACTTGAATTGAATATTTGGCTTTCAGATATTATCGTTAAATTTAATGATGACATTAACGC